>JBJOON010000121.1:0-5742 GCA_046051235.1 Bacteroidota bacterium | reverse complement strand
AGGCGTTTTCGCAATGGCGAATCTCCGCGGTGGCGGCGAGTTTGGAGAGAACTGGCACAAAGGCGGAATGCTTTACAACAAGCAAAATGTCTTCGACGATTTCTTGGCTTGCGCAGATTATCTCATCAACAACAAATACACTTCAACAAATAAATTGGGAATTGAAGGCGGTTCAAACGGCGGTCTTAAATTCGCAGTTGCATTTCCTGCTGTTGGCGTTTTAGATATGCTTCGTTACCATCACTTCACCGTTGGAAAAGGCTGGATTCCGGAATACGGAAGCGCCGACGAGTCCGAACAAATGTTCAAGTATCTCTATGGATATTCGCCTTATCACAATTTGAAACCAAACACGAATTATCCTGCTACCATGGTTATGACAGCAGACCACGATGATCGCGTAGTTCCAGCACACAGCTTCAAGTTCGCTGCAATGCTTCAAGAATGCACAACGAACGAAAAACCAGCTCTTATTCGTATTGAAACAAGCGCTGGTCACGGTGCAGGAAAAAGCACGGAACAAATCATTGCAGAGCAAACAGACAAGTGGACCTTCTTTTTCAAGAATGTTGGACACAATTATTCCTTGAAATAAAATGAAAAAGATGCGCCTTTTAACATTCGCATCATTGGTTGCATTCACAAATTTTTGTTCGGGGCAACTGATTGAAAAAGTCAATGTATTTATAGGCACCAACAAAATGGGACACACTTTTCCAGGTGCAACAGCCCCCTTCGGAATGGTGCAACTTTCTCCAGAAACGAAGCGCGTAAATTTCTTCAACGAGAAAAGAGAATACAACAGCGAAGTTTATAACTATTGCGCCGGATACCAATACGAAGATTCGGTTGTACAAGGATTTGCACACACGCATTTTTCAGGAACAGGACACTCCGATTTAGGAGATTTCTTAGTCATGCCAACAACAGGACAAGTTGATTTGAAAGCGGAAAACTTTCAGTCTTCCTTTCAACATAAAAATGAAAAAGCATCTCCTGGATTTTACAGTGTAATGCTCGACGATCATAAAATTCTTGCGGAACTAACAGCCTCTGACCGCGTGGGATTTCACAGATACACATTTCCAGAAAATCAAAATCCAGAAGTCGTTTTAGATTTCACCTATAACATATACAACTACGACGGAAAAAATGTCTGGATTTTCATTCGCGTTGAAAATGATTCTCTCATCACAGGCTATCGTATAACAAGCGGTTGGGCGAAAACCAGAACAGTTTATTTTGCGGCTGCCTTTTCTCAACCCATTTCCAATTATACAACCGAAAACCTTAGCGAGCAAGGCTACAAGGGCTTCTATCGCAAATTCAATCAGTCGAAAAATTTTCCTGAAGCCGCCGGAAAAGAAATTCGAATGCTACTTGAATTCGAAAAAAGCGACAGCCCACTTCAAATTAAATGGGCCCTTTCCAACACAAGCACAGCAGGCGCTTTGAAAAATCTTCAGGCGGAAATTCCACATTGGAATTTCGATTTAACAAAAAAAGAAACGCAATCAAAATGGGAAAAAGAACTTGAAAAAGTAACCATTCAAATTCCAGACAAAAACAAAGAAACTGTTTTCTATACTGCGCTTTATCACACATGCCTCTCGCCTGTTTTGTACGAAGATGTAGATGGAAATTATAAAGGATTGGATCAGAACATTCACAACTCGGAGGGTTTCGAAAACTACACAGTCTTTTCGCTTTGGGACACCTACCGTGCGCTGCATCCGCTGTTCAACCTCATTCAACCTACGCGCAACAACAACATGATTCACTCCATGCTTGCACATCAGAAGCAAAGTGTACATCACATGTTACCCGTGTGGAGTCATTACGCGAATGAGAACTGGTGCATGACTGGCTATCATGCTGTGTCTGTTATTGCAGATGCAGCAGTTAAACAAGTCGGCAATTTCAATTTGAAGGAGGCCTACAAAGCGTGTGACCAAACAGCATGTGTAGATTATTTCGAAGGTTTGAAAGACTACATTGAAATTGGTTTTGTCCCTGAAGACAAATCTGGAGTTTCAGTGAGCAAGACATTGGAATACGCCTACGACGATTGGTGTATTGCGCAACTCTCCTCACTCACGAACAAAAAAGAAGTAACCATGGGTTACGCGAAATACTTCATGCGATCAGATTCGTATCGCAACGTCTTCAATTCAAACACGGGGTTTACTCAACCGAAACTCAGCAATGGTGAATGGAAAAAATCGTTTGATCCGCTCGACACGCACGGACAAGGATTCATCGAAGGAAACTCCTGGAATTACAGTTTGTACATTCCACATGCCATTCCAACTATGATTGAGTTAATGGGCGGAAAGAAACGATTTGAAGAGCATCTCGATTCGTTGTTCACAATGCACTTGGATGACAAATACATTGAAAAGAACGAAGACATAACACGCGACGGAATTATGGGGAACTATGTGCATGGAAACGAACCGAGTCATCACGTTCCCTATTTATACAACTACACTTCTTCCCCTTGGAAAACGCAGGAACGTGTGCATGCCATTGCGAATAAATTCTACACCAATGAAACCAATGGTTTATGTGGAAATGACGATGCGGGTCAGATGTCGGCTTGGTATGTATTCTCTGCGCTTGGCATTTATCCCACGTGTCCGGGCAACGTGAATTACGACCTCGGCTCTCCATTGGTAAACGATGCACTCGTTAAATTAGAAAACGGAAAGACCATTCAAATCAAAGCGAGCAAACTGAACGACAAAAACATTTATGTAAAATCGGTAAAGTGGAACAGCAAAGAAATCGGACTTCAAATTTCACATTTAGATTTAGTTCAAGGCGGTATTCTCGAATTTGAAATGTCATCGAAACCGAAGAAACTAAAAAAATAACACTCCGAAAATAAGACTATCTTTGCACCGCTAAAATTATACGCCGTGCTATCAGTAAACAACCTTTCGCTTCGTTATGGAAAACGAGCATTATTCGAAGAAGTAAATCTCAAATTCACACCGGGCCATTGCTACGGTGTTATTGGCGCGAACGGTGCCGGGAAATCTACTTTTCTGAAAATCCTTTCAGGAGAAATTGATCCTACCACGGGAAAGGTTGTCATGGACGCAGGAGTGCGTATGAGCGTGTTGAAACAAAACCACTTTGAATTCGACCAAGTTCCTGTGTTGCAAACCGTGCTTATGGGAAACCGCAAGCTTATGGATGTAATGCAAGCGAAAGATGCCATCTATGCGAAAGAAGATTTCTCAGACGAAGATGGTGTGAAAGCCGCTGAACTCGAAAATATTTTTGCTGAAATGGACGGTTGGAATGCGGAAAGCGACGCTGCCCAATTGTTAAGTAATTTGGGCATTGCAGATCATTTACACAGCGAATTGGTTCATACCCTTAGCGGTAAAGAAAAAGTTCGTGTATTGCTTGCGCAAGCGTTATTTGGCAACCCTGAGATCTTGTTGCTCGATGAGCCTACGAATGACTTGGACGTTGAGACCATTACTTGGTTGGAGAACTTCTTAGCAGATTTTCAAAATACAGTTATCGTTGTATCGCATGACCGTCACTTTTTAGATGCGGTATGCACGAACATCGTTGACATCGACTTCAGCAAGATTCAATTGTATACAGGAAACTATTCGTTCTGGTACGAGAGTAGTCAATTGGCTGCTCGTCAAAGAAGCGACCAGAACAAGAAGATGGAAGATAAGCGCAAAGAGTTGCAAGACTTCGTTGAGCGCTTCAGTGCGAATGCTTCCAAATCGAGACAGGCAACAAGCCGTAAGAAATTATTGGACAAACTTGTTATCGACAACATTCAACCAAGTACAAGAAAATATCCAGGTATTATTTTCAAACCTGAACGCGATTGTGGAGATCAAATCTTACGTGTAGAAAATTTATCGAAGGTTAATCCAGATGGAAGTGTTCAATTCAAAGATGTTGAATTCACGCTTATTAAAGGAGATAAAGTAGCCATTCTTTCTAAAGACCACACGGCCATCACTTCCTTCTTTCAAATCATCAATAATTTGGAAGAACCAACAACAGGAACTGTTGAATGGGGAAGCACCATCACCACCGCATACCTTCCAAACAACAACGAAGACTTCTTCAAATCTGACGACAACTTAGTGGATTGGTTACGTCAATTCTCAGTAGATAAAGACGAAACATATGTTCGTGGTTTCTTAGGGAAAATGCTTTTCAGCGGCGAAGAAGTAATGAAGAAATGTTCTGTTCTATCTGGAGGTGAAAAAGTACGTTGCATGGTTTCTCGCATGATGCTGGCGAATGCCAATTGCCTTATGTTAGATGAGCCAACGAATCACTTAGATCTTGAGTCTATCACTGCGTTCAACAACGCCATGAAAGATTGGAAGCACAACGCGCTCTTCACTTCACATGACCATGAGTTTACTGAAACAGTGGCAAATAGAATTATTGAAATAACTCCGAAAGGTGTTATCGACAAGAGAATGTCTTACGACGAATATCTAACGAACGATCAGGTAAAAGAAACGAGAAAGAACTACTACGGATTATAACGCAGTAGTTTCTTCAATTTCTTGAGACAAAGCAACTACCGTCTTTATTTCTGGGACTGCAGATTTGATAGCCGCTTCAACACCAGCTTTCATTGTCATGTGCGATTTATTGCAGCTTGTGCATGCACCTTTCAATTCAACTAAAGCGGTCATTTCAGGAGTCACCTCTTTCAACTCAATTCCACCTCCGTCTGCTTCCAAATAAGGTCTAATGGAATTAAGCGCTTCGTTCACACGTTGAAACAATGAATCTTGTATCATATTATTCTTGAGTTGCAGGTTTACGGAATGGCAGCAATCGCAATTCCTTTTCAAAGTTAATTAAAAATGCTTGCCAATAGCGCGCTGCAGTAGTATTGTCTTGAAGTACCGATGGCCTTCCAACATCACCTGCTTCGCGAATGCTTTGAATCAAAGGAATCTCTCCGATAACAGGAAGATTCAAACTCTCTGCAAGGCGCTTCGTTCCTCCTTCTCCAAAAATGAAATACTTGTTTTCAGGAAGTTCTGCTGGCGTGAACCAAGACATATTCTCTACCAATCCCAATACAGGAATATTCACCGCTGGCAATTGGAACATCGCTATACCCTTACGCGCATCAACTAAAGCTACTTCTTGAGGCGTGCTCACAACTACAACCGCAGAGATGGGCATCGTCTGCACAATGCTTAAATGAACGTCGCCTGTCCCCGGAGGAAGATCAACAATCATGTAATCCAATTCTCCCCATTCAACATCTGTAATCATTTGGTTCAAGGCTTTCGTAGCCATTGGACCGCGCCAAACAACGGCCTGATCACCTTCAGTAAAAAATCCAATGCTTAACACCTTAACTCCGTGAGCTTCAACCGGAGCCATCACTTGCTTTCCATCCACTTCTATGAGTCGAGGTTTTTCCAATACAACATCGAACATTGTTGGAGCAGAAGGTCCGTAAATATCAGCATCCAACAAACCAACCTTGTGCCCAAGTGCTGCGAGGCCTGCTGCTAAATTGGAAGACACAGTGCTCTTTCCCACCCCTCCTTTTCCGCTCGCTACAGCGATAATATGCTTCACTCCTGGAAGAATCCTTCTCAACTCTCCACTTCGCTCTTCTCCTGAAATTGCTTCAACATGAACCTTCACCTCGAATTCATTGCCTAATACACGTTGAATGGCAAATACACAAGCTTCACGCATGCGCTGTTTCGCGTGCAT
>JBJOON010000120.1:0-5601 GCA_046051235.1 Bacteroidota bacterium | reverse complement strand
GGTGACGGAGATGTATATCCATATAGCATTGGTGCGGGTGCAAACTTCACTTCAGTTTGGAGCGGTCCAAATGGATTTACGTCTACAGATCACTACATTCAAAATGTAGATCCAGGAACATATACCTTAACTGCAACAACAGGATGCGGTCAGACTTACACGCAATCTTATGATATCGTTCAACCTGAACCGTGGATGGTTACAACGGACATAATATTACCAAGCTGCGATGTAGATAACGACGCATCAATTACGGCGAATGTATCCGGGGCAACTGCTCCGTATATATTCACTTGGAACGATGCTACAGGAACACCCGTAGGCACTGAAAACCCACTAACAGGCGTTGGATTGGGAATTTACAACATGGTCATTACAGACGACAATTCATGCACCTATCCGTACTCATTTACAATTACCGATTGTGTTGGCATTGAAGAAATGGAAATGGCTTCTTTAAGTGTTTTCCCGAATCCATCCAAGGGATCATTCACCATCAATCATGATGTTCTGAAAAACGCATCATGGAGTCTGTTTGACATCTCTGGGAAATTGATTTATTCGGAAAGAATTGCATCGGGTTCAACCAGCACTTCAGTGAATTTGAATATTCCTTCAGGTGTTTATTCTTTACGTATCACTGCTGAAGATATGCAGCTTCAGAAAAGTGTAATTGTTGAGTAAATTCTCTTTCGTCTAGCTTACAAACTCTGAAGTTTATCCTTCAACTCTTCCACTTGTTGCGGAGTTACATTTCGATGAAAGACAAAACGAATCCAATGAGGGCCGAAGGGAAAACACTTGATGCCAACTGCATTCAACTTTTCAATCATCTCTGCTGAAGAATTGCTCGTTGGACGCCAGATAACGATGTTCGTTTCAACTGGCATGATTTCCGCGCAATATGACATGCCACTTAAAAGATTTCCTATTGCCTTTGCATGCGTATGATCTTCATGCAAACGAAAGCGCTCTACCTTCATCGCGTGCAACCCAGCTGCGGCAAGGAATCCAGCCTGACGCATTCCTCCTCCCATACTCTTTCTGCGTCGACGCGCTTTCAAAATAAATTCTTTCGACCCCACCAAGAAACTTCCAACTGGCGCTGAAAGACCTTTGCTCAAACAAACGCTAATTGAATCGTATGCTTTCGCATATTCCGCAGGAGTCATTTTTGTTTCTTCCAACGCGTTGAACAATCGCGCACCATCGCAGTGCAAAGCCATTCCATTCGCTTTACACACCTCTTGAATTTTCAATATTTCATTAAAATCCCAAATGGCTCCTCCACCCTTGTTCACTGTATCTTCGGTACAAACCAAAGAAGTATTCGGCAAATGAACGTCTGCTCTGTTGTTAATGTTTGCCTTCACTTCATCCGCTGTGAACATACCGCGCGGCCCTTCAATCAAACGAACGGAACTTCCACTGTTCAACGCAATTCCTCCACCTTCATAAATATAAATGTGCGCTAGGTTGCTGCAAATCACTTCGTCACCCGGACGGGTGTGCACGTTAATTGCAATTTGATTCGACTGTGTTCCGCTTGTACAGAACAACGCGGCCTCCATGCCAAACAGATTGGCAGCGTATGCTTCCAATTCGTTCACTGTTGGATCTTCACCAAACACATCGTCGCCTACTTGTGCTTCAAACATGGCCTTTCTCATTTCCTCCGAAGGCAGAGTGAAGGTATCGCTGCGTAAATCAATTATATTCGCCATAGATGAATGCATTTTTCAATTCGAACAAAAATAAGCGGAAACGAGCCATTCCACTTTTTCTATTGCTTTCATTTTTCGCGACCTATTCAAATCTCGCTCAAGGACAACAATGGGGTTATGTTATTTTCAAAGACAAAGGCATTCACGATAATTCCTATCAAAGCAATTTTTCACCCGCTGCCATTGAACGCAGATTACTTCAAGATATCGCTTGGGACGAAAGAGATGTTCCTGTGAACAACAATTACATTGTACAGGTTGAAGCCTTTTCAGATAGCACATTCGGAACCAGTCGTTGGCTGAATGCTCTAATTACAAAAGCTTCCGCGAACAACTGGGAATTCATTTCGAAATTACCTTGTGTGAAAGAAATTGAATTTCTTGAAGAACACGCACTCATTACAGCAGAAAACTCCGAACCCACTTCAACCTATTACGAGTCGGACTACAAAAAAGAAGAAATTCAAAATCAAATTGAATTGCTTGAACCTTCTCAATTCAACGAAAGAGAATTGAATGGAAAAAATACGATCATAGCCGTTTTCGATGCCGGATTCACAGACGCGGACGAAGTGACGCAACTGAAGCATCTTTTCAAAAACAATCAAGTCAAAGCCACCAAAGATTTCTTAAGTAAATCGAATCAAGTGTACTCACACTCTGTGCATGGCACAGAAGTCTTGACCTTCTTGGCGGGTAAGAATGATTCTATTCAATTTGGGCTAGCAACCGAAGCCACTTATCTCCTAGCGCGTGTGACACCCAACATTGGATTCTTTCGATTCTTAAACGACGTACAATGGATACAAGCCTTGGAATGGGCCGAAGAGAACGGCGCCAGTTTGGTGAATTCATCGTTAAGCTTTACCAATCAATTGTATGAGCGGAAAGATTTAAATGGAAGGACTTGCAAGATTAGCATTGCCGCCAACACTGCCATGGATAAGGGTATTCTTGTGGTGAATGCCGCTGGCAATGAATTTCAAAACAGTTGGGAAATCATTGGCGCTCCCGCAGATGCAGAACGCATTCTTACGGTTGGCTCTGTGAATCCCAAGACAGGTTATGTATCAAGTTTCAGCTCAATAGGTCCAACGGCAGACGGTAGACTTAAACCCGATGTCTGCGCTCCAGGAGAATTGATTTATCCGGAGAACGACGAGTATACGCGCATTCAAGGAACATCATTTGCCACGCCACTCGTGTGCGGATTTGCTGCTTGCGTGCGTCAACTTCATCCAGATTGGAACACGGAAAAGCTTTGGCAGGAAATCAGAAAAAGCGGTTCACTTCACCCCTACTTCGACTATGCGCACGGCTTCGGAATTCCCCGAGCGAGTTATTTCTTTTTCGGAAAAGAAGAAGAACCGAACGTTTATTCGGTTCAGTTCAATTTAGATTCGTTGAACTGCAACAATTTGCTTTCCATTAGTAGATCTGACAGCCTTGAGATTGAAGAAAACTACTCGGCTCCTGTTGCATTTATTCAGTTTGTAAAAGCTACCGGAGAAGTATTCAAGTACAATGTTTCGCGTCCACAAAACAAAATCATTGCCTCTATACCTGTAGAAGAATTTTTTGGCTGTAAGCTACGTGTTGTTTACGACCGTCATTTTTTTGAAATTCCTATTCCACAACCATGAAGAATGTTCTGATTTTTCTTTTTGTAGCTGGAATTGGCAGTCAATTGCATGGACAAACTATTCTTTTTGAATCAACCGTAGATTCAGTCATGAAGAGAACACGTGAATACAAATTGGAAGGTGTAAACATTGACAACTATTCTTCATTCTATTATGAAATAGGAAACTTCATTCCAAACAACAAACATCTTTCAAAAGACGATCGAATGGAATTGGGAAGAAGTTTTTCGTGCGGATACACCTTCAAAAAAGACCTTGCTCCAATGTCGTCTTTGGTATTTGGAACCGGCTATTACCGTAGAACACAGCGATTGAACTCAAATTACCCTGTGCAATCTTTTGAGCCAGACAGTGCATGGAATCGCGCGAAATACAGCTCAAATGCATTCAGTGCACAAATACGATTTCGGAAATACATCTTGAAACACGGCAGTCAAACAAACAGCTATGTGGAAGGCGCGCTCGAAGGTTATTATTTCATTAATGCGAGATATGTCGGTGTAAAGAAAATAGACGATTTAAAGTTGACGCGTATCGAGAGTAACCCTAACGGATTCAATCATTGGCAGTATTCAACATCGCTCAAAATTAGTTTCAGCACCTTGGCTATTGGGGCGCGTTATTTCCCCAAAGAATTATTCTCGAGTGGAAAATACCTCAATGAAGACTATGGTCGTTGGAGCATTTACTTTACGATCAATCTTCCAGGAGCAAACAGCAAGAAAAAATAATTTATTGAATGAACATCCATTCGGATGTTTCAGAATGCCACTTTCCTGTCCCGGTATCACTGTTCACTTCGCACAACGCGTGCTCATGTCCATTCGAAATAAATAACCAAGGCGCCTTCAAAACTGAATTATAGCGAAGCGTTTGACTCAGCACTGCTTCGTCAACCTTCACCGTTGGGGCTTTGAATTCAGCAATTAACAATGGGGACGCTTCACGCGTAAACAACACCAAGTCGGCTCTTCGTTTCATTCCATGGAAAACAACTTCTGTCTCAACCCCAACTCTTCCCTTTGGAAAATTCAAATCGTGAATAAAAAAATGAATGGCATGCTGACGAACGAATTCTTCAGGGGTGAGTGCCACCCATTTGTTACGAACAATGTCCCAAATCTCACGATAGGCTTCTCCGCGAATACGGAATGAATAAGAGGGGAATTGGAAATTGAGCATAAAATTCGGTTGTGCAAATTAGTGTATATTTTTCAAGATTGAAATGTTGCACTACCGCAGCACTATTCCCGATATTTGCAATACATGGAACACTCGCTTATCATTCGTGACATTCAAATGGGCAATGCAGCCCCTGTTTATCTTTTGCACGGCGAAGAAGCGTTTTTCATTGATCTTATTGCAGATGCCATTGAAAATAAAATTCTCGACGAAAGCGAGAAGGCATTCGGACTAACCGTTTGTTATGGCAAAGATTCAAACCTTGAATCTATTGTTTCAATGGCGAAGAGTTTCCCGATGATGGGAAACAAACAAGTGATTATTGTGCGCGAAGCGCAAGATTTGAAATGTTGGAAGAAAGAAGAGTTGTACAAGTGCCTGCTGAATTATCTCGACGCCCCAACACAAAGTACCGTTCTTGCTTTCTGTTATAAAAACGGAAAAGTAGACGGAAGATCTTCGCTTTTCAAAACATTGAAAGCTAAGGCGAAGACTTTTGAATCGGCGGCCATTAAAGAAAACCAACTTCCTACGTGGGTTCAAAACATTGCGAAAGATCAAGGTTTAACCATACGCGGAACTGCTACCCAGTTGCTTGCCGACTATTTGGGCTCCGACCTTCACAAACTCACGAATGAGATTTCAAAGTTGAGCATCGTGCTCAATCCAGGCGATGAAATAACTACCCAAATTATTCAAGATCACATTGGCATTTCAAAAGACTACAACGTTTGGGAATTGCAGACCGCACTCATTCGTAAAGATGTTTTGAAGGCCAATCAAATCATTAACTTCTTCGAGAAAAATCCGAAAGACCATCCGTTGTTTCAGATTATTCCTGCGCTATACGGTTTTTTCGCAAAACTGTGCGTCATTCAAAACAGCTCAAACAAAGACGAAGCCTACAAAGAACTTGGTGTGAATTATTACGCTGCGCAAAACTATAAGGAAGGAGAAAAAAACTACTCTCCTGGAAAATCGGAACGTATCATTAAATACTTCCGCGATGCAGATGAACAACTGAAAGGATTGAAAGGAAACAGCATGTCGCA
>JBJOON010000119.1:0-5687 GCA_046051235.1 Bacteroidota bacterium | reverse complement strand
GAGGTTTCGCATATTCTTGACTTGTATTACTGAAAGTAATTACGAATATTTTCAACGAATGCCGTTGGCGAATGCTTCGCGAGGGTCCTTTGGACAAGGGTTTAACAACGAAGTTCAAACAATCACCTTCGGTGATCAATCTTTCAGATCAATTCTACCAATCAATCGCGTTGCGATCAATCGTTTCTTTTTATCCGAAGGATTGATTGCGCAGCAATTGATCACGAAGTGATTGATCCGAAGGATTACATAGTTCCAACAACGAAGTTCCTACTTCCTAAGTAGATAAAGCATCGTCCACTCATCACGAACACGAGTCTCTTTCCATTCAAATGCTGAAAACGCTTCAAGTAAAACTGGCACGTCATTCTCATAGAATCCGCTTAACAACAATGGTGCGCCTGATTGGGTGCAGTTCTCGTAGTGTTTCGCTTGAGCCAAAAGAATGTTGCGATTGATGTTCGCAATGAAGATGTCTGCTGTTTTTCCTTCCAACAAATCTTCCACACCTAAGAGTGCTTCGATCTTCGAACAGTTGTTACGCTCTAAATTCTCAATAGCGTTTTCATACGCCCATTCGTCAATGTCAATGGCCAAAACTTTCTTCGCGCCGAGCTTCTCAGCGGCAATGGCAAGAACGGCTGTGCCGCTTCCCATGTCAATCACTTCCTTGTCTTTGAAATCGAGTTCGAACATTTTCTGCAACACCAAATAAGTCGTAGCATGATGACCAGTTCCGAAGCTCATCTTCGGTTCAATGATTAAATCAAGAACGCCTTCTTTCGCTTCGTGAAAAGGAGCTCGAACACGACAAAGATTGTCGACATCTATCGGATCGAATTGCGATTCCCACTCGGCGTTCCAGTTGATATCTTCCATTTCTTTCTTCGAGAAATGAATGGTCACATCTTCAATGGTTAATTCCAACAATGCGTTTTGCAATTCTTCATTGTCGAGGTGCGAAGGAACATATGCCTCTACCCCTTCTTCTGTTTCTTGAAAACTGTCGAATGCTAATTCGCTTAATGAGGCAATAACTAAATCGTTTCCCGGAATAAGCGGAGAAACTTGAAACGTGTAAACCGTGTATTGCATTAGGCGTTGTAAATAAATTCGAAATCGGCAACCTTCAATGAAGCGCCACCAATTAATCCACCATCAACATCTTCACAAGCTAAAAGCGCTTGTGCATTAGCGGCGTTCATGCTTCCTCCGTATAAAATCTGAATACTGTTTGATACTTCTCCGAACACGGTGCTCAAGAAGGAACGAATGTGTGCATGCATCTCTTGCGCTTGCTCATTGCTAGCTGTAACGCCTGTGCCTATAGCCCAAACGGGTTCGTAAGCAATGACAATGCTTTTCATTTGATCGGCAGAAAGATGTCCGATTACTTCTTCAATTTGTTTCGTCACCGTAGCGAAGTGCAACTCGTTGTTGCGTTCTTCAAGGGTTTCGCCAATGCAATAAATTGCAGTTAGATTATTGGCCAACAACTGATCTACTTTGCGCTTCAACAATTCTGAAGTTTCATTGTGGTATTGTCTGCGCTCGCTGTGCCCAACCAAACTTCCTTTCACTCCAAGTGAAGCCAACATAGTCGCAGAAATTTCTCCTGTGAATGCTCCCTTCTCATGTGCGCTGCAATCTTGCGCGAACACCGAAAGATTCGGCTGTGTTGGACATAGTCCAGCTAGATAACAAGCCGGCACACACACGGCCATTGATTTGTTGTTGGAAGGAAATTCGTTCACCGCTTGGAACAAGGCTTTCGCCTCTTCCCAATTCGTATTCATTTTCCAGTTTCCGGCGATAAGTTTTGAGCGCATTTTTTTTTTCAAAGATAAGAGAAGTTAAGAAAAGGTAAGAGAAGGGAAAATGTGGCAAAGCACGAATGCCGGAGGCGAGGGTCTGCGACGTTAGTTACGGATTGAAATCCAAGAGTGAAGGAAAACTAACAGTCACTTTATATTCAAAATTTCAATGAAGGACATATCTTCACGGCGTCCTCTGCAAGGGACAAACCAACACATATTAAAATATGATTTCAAAAAAGAAAGCGCTCACTGCAGTGCTTGTGACTTCTGCGCTATGCAGCGCAGCTACATTTCTAATTACCAGAAAAAGTGCTGCACCTATTCAGGCTGCCAATGCTACAACCCAAAGCGGAAGCTGCACATACAACATAAAAAGATTGTTGGGTTACGAATATATTAAACCCTTGGAGTATGCAGAACCCGAGCACGAATCGGCATTATACAGTTCATTGAAAACTAAAATTGAAGCACTCGTTGCCGATAAAAAGAAAAACGGTATTCTGAGAGACGCATCGGTGTATGTGCGTGATTTCAATAAAGGAAATTGGATGAGTTTTCAAGGAAAGACTCCTTTTCATCCAGGGTCTTTGATTAAAGTTCCCATTCTCATTTCTTATTTGAAGTTTGAAGAACATCAGCCTGGAATACTCAATGCGCCAGTGACATTCACAGGTGCAGAGTATATCCCATCTCAGTCTTACAATTCGAAACAAATAGAAGTTGGAAAGACCTATACGATTCGGGAATTACTTGAGTACATGATTAAGTACTCTGACAACAATGCAACTTATTTGTTGAAGAAGAACTTGAACGTCGCACAGTTCAAGAAAACATATGACAATGTTGGTCTGGCTGTTCCGAATATCATGGATGTGAATTACAGTCTTTCAGCCGAAGATTTTTCTGTCTTTTTGAAGGTCTTGTTCAATGCGGGATATTTGTCCATTGATAATTCAGAATACGCCATAAAGCTATTAACGGGTTGCGATTTCAAAGAAGGATTTTTGAAAGGACTTCCTGCAGGAACTCCGGTTGCTCACAAATTCGGCGAGTGGGGCGACGGTGGTATGCAACACGAATTACACGAGTCAGGTATTATTTATTTAGACGGCGAAGCATACATCCTAACAGTCATGACAAGCGGAAAGAACATTCAAGATTTATCCAAGATCATTCAAGAAATTACGCAAGTGTTTTATCAAGAGATTGATGACCCGAAGATTCCGAATGCGTTGTTTCAGAAGAAGAATATTGTGCTGTAAGCACGAATGTGGCGGAGCCACGAATGCCGGAGGCGAATGTGGCGGAGCAACTAATGTTGCTGAGCAACGTATGCCTTTTTTAAAGTGAAGAGAAGTTAAGAAAGGGGAAGAAAGGGGAAGAAAGGGTCAGAATGCGCACTGACAAGTGACTTCACTTCAAGTCTAAATAAAATAACCATTGAAGAATGACCAAAGCATTCACAACGGCGAATAATTAACTCTAGTGATGATTTATCTTTTTCAAATAGCTTCTAATCAAAAGAAAAAAAATCCAAGCAAGAACAATAATAATCGCATAGAATACAATTGCTGTAATGACATAGAGGTTGTTTCCAATAAAATCGCGAGTATCCCAAGTGTTTTCTGATCTTGCTAGAAATATCCAAAAAATAAATACGCTCACTAAAAGAAATAAAGCTCTCAACGAATTTTTCAATTTCAGGTATGGAATTTTATTATTTTTCATTTCGCAATTCAATTTTTCTTGTTTTGAATATAGATGAATAAACCTAAATTTTCTATTGTGCAAATTAAGTAGTTTCAATTACGATCCCGATAGCTATCGGGAAGCGCAGTTCCTCAGTACCCCGGATAGCAGTGGAAAGCCTTTGAGCGAAGCGAGAAGCTTGGAACGAATAGCCGGAATAGGTTCAAAAAAAATGAAATAAAAAAAGGAGCAAACCGAAGTTCGCTCCTTAATTCTAACTTAAAAGTAAACGACTATTTCTTAATTACGCGGATGGTAATGTTTGAATTGTTGTTGTTAAGATTCACGAAGTAAACTCCGCTTTCTAAGTTGCTTGTGTCAATAGTGTGGAACATGTTTCCAGCGTTTACTGCGAATGCTTCAGCAGAAACTACTTGTCCAGCAAGGTTGAAAATTGTAGCGTTCATCATACCAGCATCGAATGCGCTGAATTGAATGTTCAATTCGTTTTCTGTTGGGTTAGGGAAAACCATTAGGTCTTCGAAAGCAACGTTTTCAGAAACTGCTACGCTAGTCAAGTTAATGGTGAACGTATTTGAACAATCTCCGTTCGTAGCTGTAAGAACCACTGTGTAGTCGCCTCCTGTAGTATACGTATGCGAAGGGTTAGCAGATGTTGAAGTGTTTCCGTCACCGAAGTTCCAAGAGTAAGAAGTTGCGTTTGTAGAGTTGTTCAAGAACTGTAAAGTGTAGCTTCCGTTTGTTTGAGTGAAAGATGCGTCAGCAGTTGGAGTCGGATTTACATTGATTAAGATCGGAGTCGAAGCACCTACTCCGTTACAAGCGTCGGCGTTTGTAACTGTTACAGTATATAAACCTTCCAAAGAAGCTTCGATTGTCTGTGTTGTTTCAGCAAGAGCAGATCCGTTGAATGTCCAAGCGTATGAATCAGCTGCTGAAGCGGAAAGAGTAACTGAAGTACCGTCGCAAATTGAAGTGCTTCCATTAGCTGAAATTGTAGGGATTGGAGAATCACTTACGTTTACACTAATGGTGTTAGAAGAAGCTGTACATCCATTGGCATCTGTGTATTCCAAAGAGAAGTCACCAGTTGCAGTAACAGTGATAGCATCTGAAGTAGAGTTTGTGTTCCAAACGTTTCCACCCACTTGAGAAGAAGCGATTTCAACGCTTCCACCGGTGCAGAAAGAAGTGCTTCCGCTAGCAGTGATCGAAACTGTTGGGTTTTCGTTTACAACTACAGTCAATTGGTTAGAGTTTGCAGTACAACCTTTGTTGTTACGAGCAGTAACGCTGTAAGTTCCAGCAGTCATAACCTCTTGAGATGTTCCAATAGCACCGTTGTTGCTCCATGTGAATTCAGATGTTCCATCTGAAGAAGTTGCAACTAAAGTAACCATAGAGCCTTCGCAAATTGAAGAAGAACCCGTTGAAGAAACATTCGCTGTAATTGCGTTGTTCACTGCTGAAGAGTAGTCAGCATTTTGTGGATCCCACTCTGCCCAACAAGAAGTCCAGTCTTCTGAACCAATTGCACCACGGAATGATACCGGAGTGAAGAATGCGTCTTGTAAATAAGAATCAGAGAAATCTGCTCCTGAAATTAATTGAGAATTTGCCTGGATAGAAAAATCTGGATTGTTCAAATTAATGCTGTTCCAACCTAACTCAGCACCTGTGTTAACTAGACCGTTTGAATTCGCATTGAAGAAATTTGTAATGTTGAAACCTGCATTGATGTTGTTAGGATTAGCAGATGTCGTAGTTGCTAATGAATCGTTCATTTGAGCAACGATGTTGTTCTTGAAACGAAGGTTGTTGGCAGTTGCGTTTCCTTGCGTTGATGAACTCTCGATCAATAGACCTACTGGATATCCGGCAAATACACTGTTAAACGTACTGGTCTCAGTTCTTCGTCTCAAGTGCAGAGCACGCTTGTAATTCGTATTCATTGTTCCTGGAAACAAAAGAGGCCCGGCAATGGTTACATTAGAAAAGTGAGCTTGTGTGTTTGGAGTTGCTGTGCTTCCGCTTGCGTCGTTGTCTGACTCGAAACCGTTTGAACCTGATTGGTCAGCGATTTGTGGATCGCGAACAGCCAATGCGAATTGCACGTTACCACGGTATCCGAAGTCTGTATCGAAATCGTCATCCCAGTTA
>JBJOON010000118.1:0-8749 GCA_046051235.1 Bacteroidota bacterium | reverse complement strand
GCAGTTCCTCCTGTTGTAGAATTCGTAGTATTGAGATACCACTGATACGTAGCATTTCCAGTGCCTCCGCTGTATGTGGTCGATAAACCAGCAGGAACGCCTCCAACACAAATCGTTTGAGTTGACAAAGGTGAGGTAGAAATTACAGGATCATCGATGACGTTAATGTTTCCTACATTACTGGTAATTGAATTACAACCCGCACCGGACAAGGTAATTACGCAATAGTAGTATAAGGTGCCTACGGTTGTTCCTGGAGCTGTAAAAGAATTTGCTGTCGCTCCTGAAATAGCAGCACCACCAGTATTGGAGTTGGCTGTATTGCTATACCATTGGTAACTTGGTGTACCTGTACCTCCCGTATAGCTTACCGTAAGTGCGTTTGGTGTTCCATCTAAACAAATAGTTTGTGTAGCAGTAGGTTGGGTATTCATTGTGGGGGGGGCAACAACTGTTATTCCCACTTGTGCAGAGGTCATTGTATACACTGTACCATTGCATAATTCACTTGCGATGTTCATTCGACAATAATAATAGCGAGTGCCGATGACATTGGTTGGTGGGGTAAATGTTGCTGCATTGGCTCCAGGAATTGCCTGTCCTGAGGTATTGTTGTTGGCATTTGTACAATACCAAACATAAAGTGCTGGTTGTCCATTTAAAACTGAGATGGTCAGGGGATTCGGAGTACCATTCAAACATACAATTTGAACAGCTAATGGTTGAATGGAGACAGTAGGTCCGAAAACAACATTTACTTGAGCTACGGCCGAAGTGATTGTATTGCAACCCGCACCACTCATGCTTATTCTGCAGTAATAGTAAAAAGTGCCTGGGGTATTCATCTCTGCAAATGTGTAAGTTGCATCTGTAGCTCCAGCTATTGGTGTGCCCGTAGTATTGTTGTTTGTTGTATTTATAAACCATTGATAGGTTGGAGTTCCAACACCTCCAGAGGAGCCAACAGTAATATCTTCAGGAATTCCTCCAAAACATACTGTCTGAACTGCTATGGGTTGGACCGTTATTACGGGATCCGCTACAACTACTACTTGACCAACAGCAGACGTTACAACGCCACAACCTGAACCCGCAAATGTAGCCTGACAAAAATAGTATCTCGTACCCACAGCATTCAATACAGGAGATTGAGGGGTAAAAGTTGAGGACTGAGCAGTAAGATTGTTGTTATTTACATTATTCCCGATTTGTGACCCTCCAACGTTGCTATTTGTAGTGTTTGAGTACCACTGATATTGGATTGGCCCAACACCGCTTGTATTTTGTACAGTCAAAGTAGCGTTACCACCAACGCAAACAGTCTGAGGATCTGGAGGTATGAGGTTCAAGGTGGGATCTTCAAGAACAACAACTTCAGCCACATCTGTAGCTAAATCCGGACAACCGGGAGCAGACACCACGCAGTAATAATAAACTGTTCCTGCTACTGTACTAGAGGGGGTATATGATATTGTTGTTGCGTTTGGTATTGGTACTCCTCCAGAATTCACATTTATTGAATTACTGTACCATTGATACGTTATTCCGGCAGAAGTTCCTGTTATAGTAAAGGTTAGCGGTGAAATTACCCCTCCTACGCAAAGACTTTGTGTAGGTGTTGGTTGAACAGTAATTGAAAGCACTGGCGGACACAATAAAACATTGTTCTCTCCAAATACATTGGTCGCCATTGTGCGGTTGCCCAACACTACGAAAGTAAATACGACTAAAAAACGAAATACGAGATGCATGGTAAATAATTTCATTAATTCGAAGGTGCAATTTACTAAATAAACCACCACACAAACCACATTTAATAAACTAAAACGTGAAAATCAACAGTCGGTTTTGTGAGATTTAAAAAAGCCATCAATTTATAGACATTAAAAACGACTAAAAAGGTGCATCAAACTTTTAAAATTCTTTTCATCCTGAGTCTCAGAATATTAAGAATTGTAGAATATATTTGCCTCAAAATAAATGGTAATGAAAAAAATTTTACTTCTGTCTTTTTCTGTTTTAGCATTATTCACAGCGAAAGCTCAATGCAACGAAGTCTTCATTTCTGAGGTCGTTGAAGGATGGAGCAATAACAAAGCTGTTGAAATTTATAACCCAACGAACAATCCGATTAACCTGAATGGTTATGGTCTCGTTCGTTTTTCAAACGGTAGTACTTCATACGGAAGTATCTCTCCGCTAGATGGATACACGATTCCTGCGCACGATGTCATTGTTGTAGTTCTTGACAAACGTGACTCATTAGGTACTGGTCTTGAAGCTCCAGTTTGGGACGAATTGGCTGCTGCAGCCGATGTATTTATTAATCCAACTTACGACAACGGAATTTGGCCTATGTATTTCAACGGTAATGATGCCATTGCAATTGTAACAAACAACGGTCAAACATTGATTGATTTGTACGGAAGAATTGGAGAAGGAACTGGTTTCGGTGGATGGAGTGCTTATGGCACTGACGCTACAGGAGCTACCCTTTACGCTACTCAAGACCATACTCAAATTAGAAAGTCTACAGTTACTTCTGGTGTAACAGCAAACCCAAGCACATTCGATGTATTCGTTCAATACGATACACTTCCAGCAAACACTTTCACTTTCTTAGGTGCGCACACTTGCGATTGTAATGTAGGTGTATCTGAAAATGTAGAGCGAGCAATTTCAATTTATCCAAATCCTTTAACAGGAGATATTTTGAACATCGTTTCTCCAAGCGTTATTCGTTCAATTCGTATTTTCGATAACACCGGACGTGTTGTATTTGTAAACGGAACAATTTTAGACCGCATGACTCGCATTCAAACGAACATGCTTTCTAAAGGAGCCTACACGATAGAGGTTATTTCTGAGAACGGAATAATCAATCGTCAAAACTTCATCAAATAATATTTTTATCCATTCAACAAAAAGGGGCTCACTTCGGTAAAGCCCCTTTTTTATCTGTAATTGTTAAACCTTAGCCTCAAACTAATGAGAATCTTAAAATCATTCTTCTTACTTATTTCACTCCTGATTGTTGCTCAAATTAGTCATGCGCAAGACTCAGCCTTTGTTCTTTGGGCAAATAAGGAGAAAGGAGTTTCCGTAGATCCATCTGGAAAATTCAATATTAAACTTCCTTATGGAGAATATGAGTTCATAATAACCGCAGTTGGCTATGAAGAGGTGAAGAAAAATATTTCCATCACGAAAAAAGAGTATTCAATCGATTTCGATTTAATTCAAACCATGCAAAAGGAAGTTGTGATTTCTGCCGACATTGCGGTAGGAAGAACCGTTCCTGTCGCGTTTTCAAACATTGGATTGAAGCGTATTGAAGAGGAATTAGCAGGAAGAGAAATGGCAACATTGGCCAACACCACTCCTGGAACCTACGCCACTCGCGCAGGCGGTGGTGATGGAGATGCTCGTGTGACCATTCGCGGTTTTTCTGGAAATAATGTTGCCGTTATGTTAGACGGAGTTCCCGTGAACGACATGGAAAACGGAACTGTGTATTGGAGCAATTGGTTCGGATTAGACCTTGCCACGCAAACAACGCAAATTCAGCGCGGACTTGGTGCTTCAAAACTGGTTATTCCAGCTGTTGGAGGAACCATGAATATTATAACACGCGGTATTGATGCAAAACGCAGTGTTCGCCTTCGTCAGGAATATGCCTACGGTGCATTTTCAAGAACTTCATTTGCTTTCAACTCAGGAAAAACAAAAAAAGGTTGGGCATTCTCTATGGCGGGTTCCTTCAAAAACGGAAGCGGCTGGGTGGATGGAACATTTACACGAGGCTTTTTCTATTACGGTAAAATTGAAAAAATCGTTGGAAAGCATCATTTGAGTGTGTATGGATTAGGCGCTCCGCAAGAACATGGTCAGAGATTAAGATCTGAAGCTATTGCGCTCTATAGCGCCGAAACTGCATCTGCAGTTGGAGCACCTTCAACATACAATCCGAATCCAAATACGGAAGTATCAATTTTTAACGGCGGAATTAATTACAATCCAGATGTTGGTTACTTGACTCGATATGATTTTGTGAATGGTCAACGTACAAATATTCAAGCTGAAGAGCAATTCAACGGTCGTGTTAATTTCTACCACAAGCCGCAATTTTCTTTTAAAGATGTTTGGACAATTAATGAAAAAACATTTGTTAGCACTGTTGTTTATGCTTCATTCGGAAGAGGTGGTGGAACGCGTTGGAACAACAACTTGACTGCCAACGATTACAACTCGGACGGTACAGTGGACATGCAATCTTTTTTCGATGCAAACGCTGGAGCTTCACCTCCACCCTTTTCCGGGTCTGACTACAACATTAACCCATTGGTTAGCTCTACAGAACGTTATGCTGTCTCAAACTATGTGAAAGCCAGCATGAATGAGCACTCTTGGTACGGTGTACTGTGCACTTTTAATAAAAAAATTAATGACAAGTGGAATTACTCGGAAGGTTTTGATTTAAGATCATATAAAGGCTCACACTATCGAAAAATTATTGACCTAATGGGTTCAGATTATATTATTGCTCGCACTGCCATTAATTACAACGATCCGAATTTGATTAAGCGTGAAGGAGATGTAATCGATTACAACAACGACGCCTTTATAAGATGGGGAGGACTGTTTCGACAAGTCGAATACCAAGATGATAAATTTTCTGCTTTCTTAAGTGTTTCGGGAGCTATCACGGGATACAACCGCGTCGATTATTTCCGTCCAAAAGTGTATGAAGTCAATGGTGTTGAAGTTCCTGTCGGATACACCTACGTCAACAATGCTATTGCTCTGATTTCAGATACAACAATTGTTGATGGGCAGACTTTAACGAGTAACATGAGCGGTTCAAAATTTCAAAGTACAGGATGGTATTATCGTCCGACTGCCACAATTAAAGCCGGATTGAAGTACAATATTTCACGCGATTTGGCTGTGTTCTTGAATTCTGGTTATTTGAATAAAGCACCACTGTTCAGTCAGATTTACACCAATGCAAACGAGCGCTTCAATGCGATAGAAAATGAAATTATTTCCAGTTTTGAAAACGGATGGAATTACAAGTCGAAGAAGTTTTCATTCAATGTAAACCTATATTACACCACTTGGAAAAACAAACCTTTTCCTTACGGCCTTTCAGTGCCTGATCCACAAGATCCTACTTCAAACATAACGGTAAATATTCGAGGAATGAATGCACGTCACCAAGGTGCAGAATTCGATTTCGCATATAAAATAAATGACCGAATTACCTTTGAAGGATTAGCTTCTTTTGGTGATTGGATTTGGACATCTTCAGATACTATTTTAATCTTTGACGACAATGGAAACCCAGTCTATTCAAATCCAGGTGATCCGAATAGTGAGCAATACAGCGTTGTATACGACGCGAATGGTGTGCATGTAAGTGATGCTGCGCAGACCCAATTGGGAGCTATGTTACGTTACGAATGGAAAAACGGTGCCTATGCAAAAACCAGATACACCTGGTTCGATCGTTATTTCTCAGACATGAATCCATTTGAGTTAAAAGGTGAAAACGCGGGTAGAGAGTCTTGGAGAATCCCATCTTATGGAACATTAGAATTGCACGCAGGATATGGTAAGGAATATCGTGGTGTTCGTTGGGATCTAAGAGGAAGTGTGTTCAATGTATTGAACAGCGTATTTATTACCGATGCTCGAAACAATGACTTGAATGCATTGTACAACAATAAGGCTTACAATTTCGACGCATCTTCAGCTGGAGTTTTCTTTGGTCAGGGAAGATGGTTCAACGTATCTTTATCGGCCACATTTTAATGAAGTAAAAAAAATAATTTTAGAATAACAGAAAAAAATGAAATACATCTACACACTCTTGCTAGCTCTTCTCTTTGGAGCAACACAAGCCCAGATTGTCATTAACGAAGTTGATGCCGATCAATTCGGAACAGACGCTGCTGAATTTATTGAACTCTATGGCACGCCAGGACAATCCCTTGACGGCCTAGTTATGGTGTGGTTTAACGGCGCAAATGGAACTTCTTATAAAACAACAGATCTAACAGGTTATTCGATTCCTGCATCTGGTTATTTTGTAATTGGAAACGCTGGTGTTCCAAATGTGAATATCACGTTTGCGGGTAATACCTTACAAAACGGTGCGGATGCTATTGCAATTTACCAAGCAGCTCCATCAGCTTGGCCAAATAGCGCTGCTGCCAGTGCAACTGGATTGATTGATGCAGTTGTATACGGTACAGCAGATCCTGATGCTACATCCCTAATTACCGTATTAACTCCAGGTCAGCCCCAAGTCGATGAAGGAACCGCCACTTCAACATTAAACAACTCTATTTCACGCCTACCAGATGGTGGTTCGGCGTTTAACTCCAATGCATATGTAACTCAACTTCCTACCCCTGGTGCATCCAACACAGGGACCATTTCAGGATGTATGGATAACACCGCATGTAACTACAACCCGCTAGCAGTTACGGACAATGGTTCTTGTGCATTTCCCGGTGATGCTTGTAATGATAACATTGCAACTACAACTGGTGATACTTACGATGCCAATTGTGACTGCGCTGGAACTCCGATTGCAGGAGGAACAATATTAGCCGCACGAATTGCAGGAGTTGGAGCAGCCGTTACTGTAACGGGTATCGTTACGAATGGCACTGAAATGGGTAGCTCTGTGCGCTACATTCAAGATGATCAGGCTGGAATTGCAATTTACCCGGGAGTGGATTGGGCTTCATGGCCTGCAGCACCTTTACGCGGTGACCTTGTTACCGTTTCAGGTGTGATAACCGAATTCAACGGATTACTCGAAATTGGACCAACACTTACCGGTGTAACTGTCAACTCATCAAACAATACTCTTCCCACAAATCAATTGGTTACTCCAAATATGATTGCCGAAGAATACGAAGGCGAATTAGTGCAAGTTGAAAATGTTGTTTTTGATTTAGCAGGATCTGTAATTTCTGGAAACTCAACATACTCCTTCAATTCAAACGGAGAAACAGGTGTAATATACATTCGTGCTGGAAGTGTTCTAGTTGGAACTAATCTACCTGCAAGTGCTATTACACTGGTTGGAATTGTTTCTCAATTCGATGCTACTGCTCCTTTCGATGCGGGTTACCAAATTTTACCACGTGACGAAAACGACTTCATCCTTCCTCCAGGAGTAGCCATTATTGGCCCTGTTACCCAAACTAACATTACTACTTCATCTTTCGACTTAAACTGGACGACTAACAACACCGGTGATAGTCAAGTCAACTACGGATTAACGCCTGCTTTGGGCCAAACCGTATACATAAATGAAAGCGTAACAAACCACGTGGTGAATATCCCAGGTCTGCAGCCTGGTACCATTTACTACGCTTCTGTGACTTCCTCAAACGTTGATGGATCAAGCACAAGCAGTGTTCGTCCGTATGCCACAAAGAGTTTAAGCTCTGGAGAGATCAGAACATACTTCACAAGACAAGTGGATAATAGTTATGCAACAATTGAGAATGCAGTATCTCTTGGTGGTGCAACCAATGACACCATTGCAGCATATATTCTTCGCGCACAACAAGCTGTAGACATTGCGATTTATAACTTCACAGATGATGCAGTCATTGCTAATGCTATCAATAACAGATTTGCTGCAGGCGTTCAGGTAAGGATAATTGGTGATGGCTCAACTGCTCAGCTTGGATTCTCTCTTCTTAATCCAAGCATACCTAAAATCGAAAGAGTAAATGCTTCTGGTACAGGAATTATGCATAACAAATTCATTGTTGTGGACCCTGACTCTGCTGCAAATTCATGGGTATTTACAGGATCAACCAACTGGACAGACAATAACATGTACAATGACTTCAACAACATTATCATTTTCCAAGATCAAAGTATTGCTCGCGGATATCGTATGGAGTTTGAAGAAATGTGGGGAGGTTCTGGTGCTCAACCTGGAAATCCAAACGGCGTTTTCGGAGCAGATAAAACCAACAACACACCTTTGCAATATGTCCTTGGACCTGACAATATCAAAGTAGAAAGTTATTTCTCTCCAACCGACAATGCGAATGGCGCTATCATCAAAACAATGCAAACAACAGATGTGAATTTAGATTACGCAATTCTAGCATTTACACGTGCAGACATTGCTGATGCTATTATTGCTGAAGACGATTTGTTCTTGGTCTTGGTTCGCGGTATGATGGAACAAACTTCTGATCCAGCTTCTGAATTCGCATACTTGCAAGCTGCTGGACAAGACATTCGTTCGCACGAAGGAATTTCATATGACCTTCACCACAAGTATTGTATTGTCGATCACAGCACATTAGATTCAGACCCAACAGTCCTTAC
The DNA here is from genome assembly GCA_046051235.1 of Bacteroidota bacterium. GTDB lineage: Bacteria > Bacteroidota > Bacteroidia > Flavobacteriales_D > Sanyastnellaceae > CAIZGX01. The sequence continues at coordinate 379 of JBJOON010000118.1, read as the reverse complement.
GGGAAGTCATAACTGGAGTAGCGCAGCACAAACTACCAACGACGAAAACACAGTAGTTGTGCACGACGCACGCATTGCGAATCTTTACCTCCAAGAGTTCATGGCAACATGGAGTTTAGTGGGTGTGGAAGATGAAGCAAACAACGACATGAGTGTTTATCCAAATCCTGCTTCTTACAACTTGTGGGTAGGTGTTCCAGTTCAATCTGGAAAAGCGATCTTGAACATTTTCAATGCGCAAGGACAATTGGTTCATACCGAAAATTTGAACGCTGGAATCAATTCAGTTTCATTACCATCACTTGCTGTTGGAACCTATGTATGTAAAGTTTCAAACGATACAAACCTTTGGACAAAGACCATTATCATCAAATAATTT
>JBJOON010000117.1:0-5979 GCA_046051235.1 Bacteroidota bacterium | reverse complement strand
CTTCCCTGAAGGTTTGGCGGTTTCAATGCCTCTGCGTCGACATGGGTTGAGCAAGTTTAAGAGCTTTTGGTATGGCCAACTTTCGGCCATTGTTGAACCTGTGGCCGGTGTGGCCGGAGCCTTGCTCGTTATGCAACTTCAGCCCATTCTTCCCTACGCCCTGGCGTTCGCTGCAGGCGCGATGATTTATGTCGTGGTGGAGGAAGTTATTCCCGAAACACAGCAGGATAAATTCACCGACATCGCCACACTGGGCTTTATCGGCGGATTTCTCATCATGATGCTGCTGGATGTGGGCCTTGGCTAGCGTATCAAATCAACTCATCGGCAAGCTTCACAAAGTCAACACCATCGAAATTGCCTGATGTCATCAACAGCAGATTGGCTTCGTCCCAGTTCATACCTTTCAATTCACTCATCAATGCCATTGAATCCGTGTACACCGAAACGTTCTCGGTAGCAAAGGCCGCCTTTACTTGTTCGGGTGAAATCGGCGGAAGCTTCTTGTGCTCGATGGTGTGCGGATTGAAATACACAAAGGCCTTATCTGCCGCTTGCATGGCTCCGTGATATTCACCAAGGAACTTAGCATTGAGGCTTGAGAATGTGTGCAACTCCATACAGGCAACAAGGGTGCGTTTGGGAAACTGCGCTTTAAATGCTGAAGTGGTTGCCTTGAGCTTGGACGGTGAATGAGCAAAGTCTTTAAAAATCACGGCATGTGCCGTTTCCTTCACCGGTTCCAATCGACGCGCGGCGCCTTTGAACGTTTGCATGGCTGCGTAGAAATCACCGTCAGCGATACCGATGGAACGGCAGACTTCCAGAGCACCTTGCAGATTTTGCAGGTTGTGACTTCCGAAAATGATCAATGGAACGGGTCCTTGCGGAGTAATGAGTGAGGTAATCCCGTTCGACACTTCATGCGGATGAACGGTATAGGCCACCTTCGTGAAGTCTCCGGCATGTGCCTCGCTGAGCTTCTTAACTTCCGAATCATCATTGCAATAAATCAACGTTCCTGCCGGCTCAATCTTATCAAGAAAAATGCGGAATTGATCTACGTAGTTTTCGAACGTAGGAAAAACATTGATGTGATCCCAGGCTATTCCACTCATAACCGCAATGGTCGGGTGATACAAGTGAAACTTCGGACGCAGATCGGTTGGTGAAGACAAGTACTCATCCCCTTCAATAATCGCAATTTCTGCTTCTTCGGTAAACTTCACCATACAATCGAATCCCGCAAGCTGCGCGCCCACCATGTAGTCGACATTTTTACCCAATGCATTCAACACATGAAGAATCATGCTCGTAATGCTGGTCTTGCCGTGGCTTCCGCCGATAACCACACGAATCTTGTCTTTCGATTGTTCGTAGATATATTCGGGATAAGAATAAATTTTCAACCCCAATTCTTGCGCGCGAATAAGTTCGGGATTGTCTATGCGTGCGTGCATTCCTACGATCACCGCTTCTATTCCTTCATGAATGCGATTCGCGTCCCACCCCATTTCGGCCGGCAGCAATCCAAGGTTATTCAAGCGCGTTTTACTCGGTTCAAAAATCTCATCATCGCTTCCTGTAACCCAATATCCTTTTCTATGAAGCGCAATGGCCATGTTGTGCATGGCGCTTCCGCCAATAGCAATGAGGTGAACGTGTTTCGAATTATCCATGAGTACGAAGATGACTTGATTCTAGCCATGAGAATTATCCGATTTCAAATTTTATTCAGATTGAAATGTTGAGTGTATCTTCACAAGAAAAAACATGACCCTATCGAAGGCAGGCATGGATCCTGGGACACTCGTTTATATTGGCGAACCAAAGACTGAACGTGTTCAAATAGACCTCATTCATTATAGCGCAGAACAAGTTCAAGAGACTTCAGATATAGCGTTGAAGGACATTCCGACTTCCCTGAAACCACAAGGTGTGAACTGGATTTGCATTTCAGGAGTTCACGACGGCGATATTATTCGAGAACTTGGCGCACAATTCAATATTCATCCGTTGGTATTGGAAGATATCATGAATACCACAGGCAGACCGAAATTCGAATTGGAAAACAATTGCGCATTCATATGTGGTAAAATGATGGAGCTCAAGGAAAAGCGCGGTGTGAAAGCTGAACAATTCAGTATTCTGTTGTGCGGAAATACGCTGCTCTTCTTTCAGCAAGATGCGGGTGACACGTTCGATCAGTTGCGTGAACGCATTCGCACAGGCAGAGGGAAAATTAGACTGAAAGACTCTGAATATTTGTGCTATTTAATCCTCGACAACATTGTAGATAATTTCATTCAATACAGTCACATTCTCACGCATGAAATTGAAGAGTTGGAATTAGCTGTTTTAAATAGTCCCAAAGCAGTCGTGCTGAATCAAATTGTACGCATGAAAAAACGTATTGTGAATTTCAAACGCAGCATTGACCCTTTGAAAGAGGCGATAAGCAGCATGCAGAACGACATTTCAGAGGATAATAGAAAATACTACCGCGACCTTTACGATCACATTGTTTTAGAGTCTGAAAACATTGCTATGTACAGAGAAACGCTCATCAATCTGCTTTCACTCTACCACAGTCAATTGGGACAAAAGACGAACGACACTATGCGGACACTCACCGTGATTAGCAGCATATTTGTCCCGCTTACATTCATAGCCGGCGTTTATGGAATGAATTTCAAAAACATGCCTGAACTGGAGTGGCACAACGGCTATTTTTATGCACTCGGGCTCATGGGGGTTGTAGGCATTGGAATGTTTATTTTCTCTATTCGAAAGAAATGGCTCTAAAAAGGCTTTGCGTAAGCATTTACACACTAAAATTGCAAAAAATATTAAGCGCGGTATCGACTAATGAAGACGAAGTACAAAGATTTAATTGACCAGACATTTGAATGGCCACAGGAAGAATTTCAAATGGAAAATGATGAATTAGTTTTTCATGGAATTCCAATGATGGATTTGGTGAAGAAATTCGGTTCTCCGTTGAAGTTTACATACTTGCCTAAGATTTCCGAAAACATTAACCGCGCGAAAGAATGGTTTGAGAAAGGAAAGCAAGAAGTGGGTTACGAAGGTGAATACCACTATTGCTATTGCACCAAGAGCTCACACTTCAGATATGTGTTGGAAGAAGTGTTGAAGAACAAAGTTCATTTGGAAACATCTTCGGCTTACGACATTGATTTGATCAAGCGTTTGTATACGTTGAAGAAAATCACGAAGGAGCAAACAATCGTTTGCAACGGCTTCAAGAAGGAAGAATACGTGCAGCGTATTTTAGATTTGAAAGAAAGTGGATTTGAAAACATTATTCCGGTAATCGACAACGCCTACGAGTTGAATGTGTTCAAAGAAAAAGCAACATCGCCTTTGAACATTGGTATTCGTATCGCCAGCGAAGAAGAACCGAAGTTCGAGTTCTACACTTCGCGTTTGGGAATTGGATACAAGAACATTACGAAGTTCTATAAGAAAGTAATTCACGACGATCCGAATTTGAAATTGAAGATGCTTCACTTCTTCATTAACAGCGGTATTAAAGACACCGCCTATTACTGGAATGAGTTGGTGAAGTGTTTGAAAGTGTATTGCGAATTGCGTGAGATTTGTCCAACCTTAGACAGCTTAAACATCGGAGGCGGATTCCCAATTAAAACTTCCATCGCATTCAGTTTCGATTATCAGTACATGGTGACTGAAATCTTGAGACAGATTAAAGCGGCTTGCGAAGATGCAGGCGTTCCTGTTCCGAATATCTTCACTGAATTCGGATCTTTCACTGTTGGTGAAAGTGGCGGGGCTATCTACAAAATTCTTTATCAAAAGGAACAGAACGATCGTGAGAAGTGGAACATGATTGACTCTTCGTTTATGACGACTTTACCAGACACCTGGGCGATTAACAAAAAATTCATCATGCTTCCGCTTAACAATTGGGACGAAGTGTATGAGCGTGTTTTCTTGGGTGGATTGACGTGCGATTCAGACGACTATTACAATTCTGAGCAGCACACAAATGCGATTTACTTGCCAAGATTTTATCCAGATCAAGACCAGTACATTGGCTTCTTCAACACAGGAGCTTATCAAGATACCCTCGGTGGTTTTGGAGGAATTCACCATTGCCTTGTTCCTCAGCCAAGACACATTCTCATTGATCGCGATGCGAAAGGAAAAGTGAAATACAAAGAGTTTGCTCCTGAACAAAAACCGAAAGACATCTTAGAAATATTAGGTTATTACAATGATTAAACGGAATTCAAGTATTCATCTCGTTGTCGTTCTCATTCTGATTACCACAGCGTTTACCTACAAAAATGGCATTCTGGAATTTGTAAAGCAAATTCCTTATGTCGCCTACATGGCTGAATCTGTTTTCAGAATTACAATTACTGTTTTAATCACAGACATTATTCATCAAATCATTGTCTTGTTCTACCGCTCTGAATTAGTCGGGAAACGCGACAATTTCTTGTACGGTATTGGGCACATTAAGAAAGTGCTTTTCGCCTTGTATGCTGGGCTATTACTCTTGGCCATCTTAAACATTTCATTAGAGAAAGCGCTCACTACCCTATCACTTCTTGCGGCGGCAATTGTCTTAATTGCGAAGGACTACATCTCGAATTTCATCAATGGCATGTACATGACCTTTGCCCGCGTGGTGAACATTGGAGACGAGGTTTCTATTGGTGCGCACAAAGGAAAAATTCAAGACATTACCCTTTCGAGTGTGCATCTCTTGAATGAAGACGATGACTTGATTTACATTCCAAACAGCGTTGTTTTCAGTTCAGATATTGTAAACTATACAAGAAGGGAAATCAAAAAAACAAGTCTTGATTTCGAAATTGACACACTTGCAATAAAAGATGTTGCTGCATTCGAAAATGAAATCATTGAAGGAATGCAAGAATTTCATTCCAACATAAAACCGGGGTCATACAATTTAAAGGTTGTTTCCATTACTGGAGAGTTCATCAAGTTCAAGTTTCAGTTTCTTGTTATTGAAGGAACAGACAAAGAATTAGAACGTTTGATTAAGCGCAGAACCATTCGTCATATTGTAAAGTTGGTGAATGAACGTACTGAAAAAGCGAACGGATAAACGCTCGTTTTTCTTTCAACATTCTTACCCTAAAAAAAATCACAAACTTTTTTATTGAAAATTCGAATTGATGTTCGAATTTCGCGAACATTATGGGAAAATATTCTACTATGCGTGAGTTCATGGAGAGCAATTATTTGCACTTCAACTCTGCAGCTTTGGTTGACGCAGCCAAAGGTTACGAAGCACACTTAACAGAAGGTGGCAAAATGATGATTACTCTAGCAGGAGCAATGTCTACTGCAGAGTTAGGAATTTCTCTAGCGGAAATGATTCGCGCTGGAAAGGTTGACATCATCTCTTGCACTGGTGCGAACCTTGAGGAAGATCTTATGAACCTTGTGGCGCACGATCACTACGAGCGTGTTCCAAAAAGATTGCAAAAACACATTCATGCACTTTGGGCAGATGCTCAAGCGAAAGGCGAACGTTACTTCCCGCATGAGTTCATGTACAAAATGATATTGAGCGGTGTATTGGAGCAGTACTACCAAATTGACCCGAAGAACTCTTGGATGATTGCTGCTGCAGAGCGCAATCTTCCAATCATTTGCCCGGGTTGGGAAGATAGTACCATGGGAAATATTTTCGCTAGCTATTGCATCAAAGGTGAAATTCAACCAACCACTATGAAGAGCGGTATTGAATACATGATGTGGTTGGCCGATTGGTACACAAAGAATTCAGGTGGAAAAGGAGTTGGATTCTTCCAAATTGGTGGAGGTATTGCAGGTGATTTCCCAATTTGTGTGGTACCTATGCTTTATCAAGATATGGAAATGCACGACATTCCATTCTGGGGATATTTCTGTCAGATTTCAGACAGCACTACCAGCTACGGATCTTACAGTGGC
>JBJOON010000116.1:0-5750 GCA_046051235.1 Bacteroidota bacterium | reverse complement strand
TCTTGAACGCCTTCTTACGCTTAATCTTACCGGATCCAGTTACCTGGAAACGCTTCTTAGCGCCGGATTTTGTTTTCGCTTTTGGCATTTTATTTAGGTGTTAGAATTATTTCTTTTTTGGGTTAATTACAACAAACATTTTCTTCCCTTCTAATTTCGGCAACAACTCTGGAGTTCCTAACTCTGCAAGTTCTTGAACGAATTTCAACAACAATATTTCTCCTCTCTCTTTAAAAACAATGGAACGTCCTTTAAAGAAAACGTAAGCTCTTACCTTACTTCCCTCTTTCAAGAACTCTTGCGCGTGCTTCAACTTAAATTGAAAATCGTGATCATCCGTGTTAGGACCGAAACGAATTTCTTTTACAGTTACGTTCACCTGCTTTGCCTTCATCTCCTTCTGTTTCTTCTTCTGATCGTAAAGAAACTTGCGGTAATCGATGATTCTGCAAACCGGTGGAACGGCATTCGGCGAAATCTCTACGAGATCAGCCTCTAACTCTTGAGCCAGTTTTAATGCCTTTTCTCTAGAATACACTCCAACTTCCACATTCTCTCCAACCAAACGTACTTCGGCTGCGCTAATGCGATCGTTAATTTTGTGTTCCGGTTCAAAGATGCGTCTGCCTCTCATCTCGCGCTTTATGATATTCCCTCCTTGTTTATTAAATTTCTTTTAACATGCTCGCCACTTCATCGTTCACCATAGTAGCGAAATCTTCAATGCTAAACACTCCCAAATCTCCCTCGCCTTTTTTGCGTGCAGATACTGAATTTGCTAGCATTTCGTTCTCTCCTACTACCAACATGTACGTCACTTTTGCAAGCTCCGCTTCACGTATTTTCTTTCCCACTTTCTCGTTCGTGTCGTCAACGAGCGCGCGAATATCGGAAATTTCTAGCGTATTTGCTACTTTTTTTGCGTATTCGTTGTATTTCTCACTCACTGGAAGAATTCGAACCTGCTCTGGCGTTAACCAAAGTGGGAATTGTCCAGCGCAATGTTCAATCAAAATGGCCACAAAACGCTCCATACTTCCGAACGGTGCGCGGTGAATCATCACGGGTCTGTGCTTCTGATTATCTGCTCCTGTATATTCCAATTGGAAACGTTCCGGCAAGTTGTAATCCAACTGCACCGTTCCCAACTGCCATTTTCTTCCAATCGCATCGCGAACCATAAAGTCTAGCTTCGGTCCGTAGAATGCCGCTTCTCCGTATTCAACTACAGTGCGAAGTCCCTTCTCATTTGCTACTTCCTGAATAGCCAATTCTGCTTTCTCCCAATTCTCTTCCGTTCCAATATACTTCTCGCGATTAATAGGATCGCGAAGCGATACTTGCGCCAAGAAGTCTTGGAAATTCAAAGTCTTGAAAATATAAAGTACCAAGTCAATTACTTTCCCGATCTCTTCCTTCACTTGATCTTGCATGCAGAAAATATGCGCATCGTCTTGGGTAAATCCGCGAACACGCGTTAATCCGTGAAGCTCCCCTGTTTGCTCGTAACGATAAACCGTCCCGAACTCAGAAAAACGAAGCGGCAAGTCTTTGTAACTGCGTGGCTCTGCGTTGTAAATTTCGCAGTGATGCGGACAGTTCATCGGTTTCAACATATACATCTCGCCTTCTTGTGGAGTGTGTATCGGTTGGAAACTATCTGCCCCGTATTTTGCCCAGTGACCGCTGGTTTCATACAATTCTTTCGAACCGATGTGCGGAGTAATAACGGGTTGATACCCTGCTTTCTTCTGCGCAACCGTTAAGAAATTCTGAAGACGCGTGCGCAAGTCGGTTCCCTTCGGCAACCACAATGGCAAACCACTTCCAACTTTTTGTGAGAAGTGGAACAAGCCCAATTCCTTTCCAAGCTTTCTGTGATCGCGTTTCTTTGCTTCTTCCAACTGCACCAAGTATTCTTCTAACTCAGCCGCCTTTGGAAAAGTAATCGCGTATACACGCGTTAACATTTTGTTCTTCTCGTCGCCTCTCCAATAAGCACCAGCAACATTCATAAGCTTTACAGCCTTAATGAATCCAGTGTTCGGAATGTGTGGACCGCGACACAAGTCTGTGAAATTCCCTTGAGTATAGAACGTTATTTCTCCGTCTTCAAGTCCTTCAATTAATTCTAATTTGTATTGATCTCCCTTCTCTGTGAAATAAGAAATCGCATCGGCTTTAGACACTTCCTTGCGAACAAATTCATTCTTCTGACGGGCCAATTCCAACATTAATTTTTCCACCTTCGAAAAATCTTCTTGGGTGAATGCCTTTCCTTCGAAATCTACATCGTAATAAAATCCGTTTTCAATAGGCGGACCAATAGCCAACTTAATTCCAGGGTATAGACTTTCCAACGCTTCTGCCATTAAGTGCGCCGAGCTGTGCCAAAGGGTAGACTTCCCGTTATCATCGTTCCACGTGAGCAGCTTCACCGTCGCGTTTTCCGGAAGTGGACGCGAGGCGTCTACAACGTTTCCGTTTACTTCTGCGGCAAGCACATTACGCGCTAAGCCTTCACTAATTTGAGCAGCCAATTGCAATGCAGAAGTACCTTCTTCTACAGAGCGAACGCTACCATCGGGTAAAGAGATGTTTAACATAGGGAAAAATGAGGTGCAAAGATAGCAACAACGGGGCTATTCTATTTTAAGAACTTTGCAATATTCGGTTTGAAATAATTACTGCTTTTCATCACCTTTCCATCTTCACGATAAATCGGTTGACCATTGTCGTCGAGCTTACTCATGTTGCTTCGCTGAATCTCTGCGAAGATCTCCCCCATTTGCTCGTGAAGGCCGTGGGCATTCATCGTTCCGCAAAGAATGTAGAGCATATCGCCTAAGGCATCTGCTATTTCAACAATATCTCCGTTTTGCGCGGCTTCCAAATACTCTTCATTCTCTTCCTTCATTAAATTGAAACGAAGCGTGTACTCACGTTCTTCCAATTCTCCGGTTGGTGTTTTTCGAACAGGAATGCGAAAGGCGTTATGGAATTCTTCTACGCAACCAATAAGGTGCGCTAACGATGGATTTTTTTCATTATTCATATTTCGAAATTAATTCAAGTGCCTCGAAAGATTTTTTTTTCTTATTCACACAATTTAACAAAGCCGCCATTCGTTCAGACAGTAAGGTTCACCCATTCGGGTGTAGGTTTTGGTTAAGGAATCGGAAACGCTCTTCAACGGAAGGGCGTTTTTGATTTTCCGGAAATAAAAAAGGGTTCCGAAGAACCCTAATCTATACTCTATCAAAGTATTCTTATTTCGAAGCCACTGGCCCGAAGTATTTTCTTTCTTGAATACGGCTTGCTTTACCAGTAAGGCTGCGCAAGTAGAAGATACGTGCACGACGCACCTTACCACGTTTGTTCACTTCAATTTTATCAATGAAAGGTGAAGCAATCGGGATGATACGCTCAACACCAACACTGTTCGACATTTTGCGAATGGTGAAGGTTTCAGTTGAACCTGTTCCTCTTCTTTGGATTACTACTCCAGTGAATGTTTGAAGACGCTCTTTCGCTCCTTCAATAATTTTATACGTTACAGAAATGGTATCACCTGCAGAGAATTTTGGGTATTCTGCGATTGGGTTAATTCTGCTTTCAAGTTCCTTAATGCGGTTCATAGTCGTCTGATTTTCGTCCCTAAAAATAGGGGTGCAAATATATGCATTATTCTGAAAGGAACAAGGGAGAGTTCATTTTTTTTTGATTTTCCTCTCAATCGTCCCATTTTATTGCTGTTCTTTCGGCTTCTTGTCCTTGTGTTTCCAACGTTTGTGGGTCCACAACCATAAATAAGGCGCCTTGTAAATATCTTCAGCCACACGGTCATTCGCCAACTGAATAAGTCCTCCTGTCTCGAATTCGCGTGGATTTTCTGTGAGCACTTCAAAGTGCGATTCGTAATATCCTCTTCGAATTTTGTTCAGATGCCCGAACACGACAGGAAGGTTCAATTCTTTCGCATACTTCTCTGCGCCATAATAAGCAGGAGTCTCAATGCCTAAGAAGTTAATCCAAACACATTTCTTCGGATCGGCGGGCGATTGATCCACTGCGAAGACCATTCCCATGAGCTCACCTTGATGCTCTTCCAAGTACTCTTTTGTTGCACGTGTTGAAACCAATTGCATTCCATACTTCTTGCGCGATTCACGCATCTTACGGTCGAAATACGGATTGCTCAATCGCTTGTAGATAGCAACCAACGGCATCTGACTTTGCATGGGTGCTGCCAAGGCCCACATTTCCCAATTTGCATAATGCCCTCCACAAACAATAACGCTCTGCCCCTTCTCTGCATAGGCCTTCAGCACGTCTGAATTATGCACCAAGAAGCGTTTACGCAACTGCTTTTCGGACACGGAGAAATTCTTAATGACTTCCAAGATCAAATCACAGAAATGGCGGTAAAAATCCCAAGCAATTTGCTCACGCTCTTTTTTTGTTTTGGTTGGAAAAACCAATTCCAGATTGTACATGACCACCTTCTTTCGGTATCCCATGCACACATACAAGATGAAGAACGCCAAATCAGATATTCGATAAAGAATAAAATAAGGCAGCAAACTCAATGGCTTCAGAAAAAGCCAAAACAACAATCGACTCATTTCTTTTACAAGTTCTGAATCAGATTCTTCTTCGGATATTTCACCGTGAATCGCAATTGACGTTTCTCTGTCTTCTCGGGTTCAACGGTCATCTTCCACGTCACCTTTCCTGTAGCGGTCTCCTGTGTAGCACCTGAAAGTTCTTCAACCACAACTTCCAAATCTGCATTCTGTGTGAGTGGAACTTGGTCGTAGACTTCAATATTGATAGCCTTCTTCTTCGTGTTAACGATGGTAATCTCATAAGCCTTCGAAGTAGACTTCTTCACACCGAAAACACTGGTCTTACAGAAGTCTTTCACTTGATCGCGCTTCACTGTGATAGCGTTGTCGCGTCCCAATGACAATTGAAGGGTATCGTTCGCCAGAGCTGGATCTATGTATCCGTTTCCAACAAAAGTTCCTTTGAAATAAATGTTGCTTTCTCCGCTTAACAAGCTATACTGCATCCAGTCGATGATGTCAGCTTGCAAATACGCAGCTGCTTCCAACTTCGGAATGGTCACATATTTATAAGACGCTTTCAAACGTTGCTTTTGCATAACCACTTCCACCGGCTGGTTGTCGCTTGCGATGTCGTATTTAATTGAAATTTTAAATTCGGTGCTCACTGAATTCGAAACAATGGTTGTGAATGAGGCAGACGTTTGCATGCTGTTCAACATGAGAGAAGACTTGTCCATTTCTGCTACGTATCCTGAAGCCATAGCTGCAGGCTTGTTGTACACATCGTCCCCAAAGGCTTCACTTTTCGCTCTGCCTCTATATGCTTGAGGTGAATAGATATTCACATACCACGGATTCAAAGCAGGAACTTGTGCGCCTACATTCGGGTTACCGGTTGAAATGGTTAGGTTCACGCGCTTCCAATCTGCACCAGTTCCTTGCCATACTTTCGCGCGGTAAGTGAATTCAATGTCAGATTCAATGTCTTCAGCACGCAAGTCGTAATAAGGTGTCCAACCAGCATTGGTCGCCAAATAAGTAATCACCACATCTGCTTTTTTATCTTCATCTGTGGTTACCACAAATTCAATTTCGCCGGGATTGGTTACGTTTTGCGATTGCAATTGCGATAGCTGTGTTTGCAGTCTTTGCAATTTTTCGTTGCTCTCGCGATCGGTC
>JBJOON010000115.1:0-11026 GCA_046051235.1 Bacteroidota bacterium | reverse complement strand
ATTTAATTGAAAAGTATCAACTCACTCAGTTCGATACTGAACAAAAACCGAACGAACATTCGGCGGGTATCAATATCTCAAACAACCGCATCAAGTATGTTTCTGCTAAGAAGAAGGAATCGCTGGCGAATCTCTCTAAGCGCACTGGGATCTCTGAGCATTTATTAGCCAAATACAACGATATAGAGGAAGGCCATGAGTTCAAGGAAAAGGAAATTGTCTACTTACAACCCAAGCGCTTCAAGGGAAGCGTGAGAGAGCACAAGGTGAAACGCGGAGAAAACATGCGCGATATCTCGCAGCAGTACGGCATTCGTATTCGAAGCATTGAACGAAAGAACAAACTCGAACACGGCGCTGAATTGAAAGCCGGGACTGTATTAAAGTTGAGGTAATCCCAAGTATTTTTTCATATATTTATGGAAACATATTGATTTATGAAAAAAATCTACTTTCTATTTTTCTTCTTCGCGGGTCTATTCAACCAGGCGTTTTCACAGACCTACTGCGCTCCATCATTCCTGAACGGATGCTTCACTTGGAACAATCAATACATTGAACTAGACAGTATCGTTTGGGAACTCGGTGTTACCGATTGTGCCATTTCCGATTACACTGCCTTAAGCACAACGCTAACGCAAGATGTTCCTATGGCCATGACAATTACCAACGGCGCTTGGTGTGGAGCTGGCGTATGGTTAGACACCAACTCTGATGGGGCTTTCGACGATTCAGAGAACCTTTACCACAGCTATCAAGCAGGTGATCCAATGACCTACGATATTCAATTAACCGTTCCTGCTACCGTTCCTGCTGGAACCTATCGCATGCGTGTTATTGCGGGTTGGGGAACCGATTGTTTCGATGCAACCAGCGCCAATGGTTATGGCGCATGCGGATCTTACCAATATGGAAGCTACCAAGACTTCACCATTCATGTTGTTGCAGCATCATCAGTGGCCTCTGTGAAAGAAGACGTTGCTGTAAAGGTGTTACCAAACCCAACACAAGGAAACTTCCAATTGAATGTTCCAAGTTCATTGGTCAACACAAATTATATCTTAACCAATATTGTGGGTGAAACTGTTCAATCAGGAAAGGTAACTTTTCAGAACAGCCTCGGGAGAAATCTCGAGGCTTTCTTTTTCGCCTAAATTCCCATCTTCCAAATAGGTCGCTTTGGCACCTAAAGGCATCCATCTTCCAGGATGCATAGGACGTTTCGAAGGATAAAGTCCAATGGCGCGAATACCCACAGCTGAAGCAATGTGCAGCGGTCCCGTGCTTGCTGCTACCAGGGTCTCACAAGAAGAAATAAATGCGATTAATTGTGGAAGAGAAAGCTGCCCGGTTAAATCCGTAATGTGTGAATCGAATCGAAAATCTTTTCGAATGCGAACCCCTTCTTCTTCGGTTCCTGTAATGTATATGTTGAAATCAGCTGCTGGCAGTAGCGACGACAATTCTTGGTATTGATGAAACGACCAATTCAAAGCACTTCCTTTGCTTAACATGTGAAACACAACCGAACGTTTATTCGGTTCGAGTTGAACGGGCCTTTCCACTTGAGGTTTCAACACATGCCATGCGCGAATTTCTTCAAGGCTTGGAATATTCTTTACACCGAACGGATACAACAAGTGAAAATTCAATTGCGATTCGTGCAAGTCTGAATTCTTTCTGGAAAAGAACACGCGGTCATTTGCGAATTTCCATGACGCTATTCTGCTTCCAGTGGCAATGCGTTTCTTAACGCCTTGCGCCTTCACCCATTGCATGACTTCCGCATCTGGAAAGGCGAATACGCATGCGTCTACGTTTAAGTTAGACTCTGCACGCTTATCGAAATTTAAGAATTCGTCTACATACGGACAAGCCTCTACAATGGCCTGCGTATAGCTTCGTCCAATAAATACAATGCGCGTATTCAGAGAATTTTTTTTAATGAAACCGCACAAAGGCAATGTCACAATCACATCGCCAATGCTGTCTGTACGCGAGATGGCGATGCTATTTGGAAAGGCGAATGTGCTCATGTAGTTTTTTATATTTTAAAAACGTCGCGTAAGCCGAAATGCGCGCAACTGTGAATCCAGACTTTCCATCTAAAAATCCAAGTCGGAAAAAATAGTCGACAATGAATTTTGAAATCGGACTGAAGACACGCTTGAACCAAGGTGATTTTTTTCCATGTTGAAATAAATCCTTGGCCTGTATGCTCGTGAATTTTTCAGCTTGCGCGTAATGCTGATCCACGCTGTAGTAAGAGTAGTGAAGGCAATCGCCTTCCAACAAATAGGTATTCTCTTTTGAAAGTCCGCGCAATACTTCGTGAATGGTTCCTTCCCAATTCGTTTCTAGTTTGTTGAACAAACGAACTTTCACATCTGGATACCACCCACCGTGCTTAATAAATGTTCCGCAATAATTGGTCATGCGCTTGAATGAAGCGGCTCGCGGATTTTTTTTCCAAATCAGAATACTTTGAATAAGTTCTTCGTTCAATACTTCGTCGGCGTCTATACTCAGTATCCAATCGAAAGAAGCTTGTGCGTTTCCAAAGTTTTTTTGTTCGGAATAGCCACACCAAGGATTCGTTATAACCTTTGCTCCGTAGGCCATACAGACTTCCACGGTGTTATCCGTAGAGCCAGAATCTATTACAACAATTTCATCAGAAACAGTTTGCGCAGCTTTCAAGCATTGCGCAATGTGGTGTCCTTCGTTGAATGTGATAATCACAACCGATAATCCTTCTGCCATGATTTATCGAGTTGAATTCCACATAAAAACATTCGGATTATCCTTAAACGGCGCGAGGTCTTTCACCGCGATTAACAAACCCAAATCAACCAACCACAATACACCACCTCCGCCAATGGTGGCGGTATAAATCACAGGAACTTTTAAGTCTGTTCCAAGGTACATGCGATGAACGCCGAACAAGCCCAAGCTCACGTCTAACCCAATGGCAACGGCTCTTTGGTTGTCAAGCGTGCGAAGCTTCTGTACGATTTTTCTGTTATTGAATTTTTCTTGCGAGGCTCCTTTCAAGGAAGAATTTCTTCCGAAAGATTCTTGTCCGAATGTTGAAATTCCGAAGAACAAAAAGCCAAGCAAGAATGCAGTGCGCATCCTACGAGTATTGTTTAATTAAGGATTCCACCTTTTCAACCATGTTTTTCGATCCAATGAAAAGAGGAGAACGTTGGTGAAGATCGGTTGGAACAATTTCCATAATTCGTCTATGACCATCCGTTGCTTTTCCTCCGGCTTGCTCAACAATGAACGCAAGCGGATTGCATTCGTATTGCATTCGCAGTTTACCACACTTGTTTTTCGTGGTTCCTGGATAAATATAAATGCCACCTTTAATCAAATTTCGATGGAAGTCTGCTACCAGTGAACCAATGTAACGGGCAGAATAGGGGCGATTCGTCTTTTTATCGTTTACCTTGCACCAAGCAATGTATTCTTGAACACCTTTTTCACACGAGTTCAAGTTTCCCTCGTTCATGCTATAGATTACGCCGTCTTCCGGAATTTTCATATTTGGATGGGAAAGGAAAAATTCGCCAATGCTTGGCTGAAGCGTAAATCCGTTAACACCGTGGCCGGTCGTGTAAACTAGCATGGTGCTACTTCCATAAATAATATAACCGGCTGCAACTTGCTCGTCTCCTTTTTGTAAAAAGTCGTTCACGTTGGCAAGATCACCAATGCTGCTCTTCCTTCTGAAAATGGAAAAAATAGTGCCTATGCTCACGTTCACATCAATGTTCGAAGAGCCGTCTAACGGATCGAACAAGATTACATACTTCGCTTTTTTGCAATGCTCTTGATCGAACGCGAAATACTTTTCATTCTCCTCACTTCCAGCTCCTGCAACTTGTCCACCCCAACGCATCGCGTTCAATAACGTTTCGTCAGAGAACACGTCCATTTTCATTTGCGTTTCGCCTTGTACATTAATGTTCGCGGCTGCGCCCAAAATATCTTGAAGCCCCGCCTTATTCACCTTGTGGTTAATGATCTTTCCTGCAATGCCAATATCGGAAAGAAGTCGCGTTAAATCGCCTGATGCATATGGAAAGTCAGACTGACGTTCCATAATGAATTCACTTAATGTTATCAATGCCATAGTGCTAATTTACGCTGAATGATTTATTTGTTGGGAAAGAGAATACGAGTTAATTCAATAAATTGTTCAACAGATAATTGCTCAGGTCTTTTGTTGAACAAATCGTTTTCTGAAGTAATGCCTGGTTGAAGCAAAGACTTCACCGAATTCCGAATCGTTTTTCTGCGCTGATTGAACGCCAACTTCACCACTTGTTTGAATTCCTTTTGTTGGGAAGTCACCAACGGAAAAGGTCTTCGCTCCATGCGCAATACACCGCTTTTTACTTTGGGCGGAGGATTGAAAACTTCCGGTTCAACGGTGAAGAGGTATTCGATTTCGTAATGCACTTGAAGCAATACCGACAATATTCCGTAGTCTCTGCTGCCAGGGCCCGATGCCACACGCTCTGCAACTTCCTTCTGAAACATTCCCACCAACTCAGGAACGCATTCCCATTCGTCGAGAACCTTGAATAAAATTTGAGAGGAAATGTTGTAAGGAAAATTTCCAACCACGCAAAAATTGTCGCCGAAGCGTTCTTTCAAATCCATGCGAAGAAAGTCTTCTTCGTATATGCGTCCGCGAAGTCCCGGGTAGTAGGCATTCAAATACGCAACCGATTCGTCGTCAACTTCCACAACAGAAGTCTCGTATTGAAGCTTCATGAGGTATTGCGTGAGTGCTCCTGTGCCAGGACCCACTTCAACAATTTTTTTGGTTTCGCCAACGCCAGTAATGGCTTCAGCAATTCTTTCGCATACAGACATGTCCAAAAGGAAATGCTGACCCAGGTGTTTTTTCGGACGTACGTTCACCTTACAAAGCAAAGCCAAAAAGCCGAAACTTAGACTCGATTTGTTGAACATTCAGAAGTGAAAAAGTACTGAATGCGAAAACTGAAAGTCTTGGAAATTAGATTAGTTTCGAAGTGTGGTAAGCTATCTCGATATAATTCTTGTGCTCATCTTGGTTTGGGCACTTTGGCGTGGATGGATGAACGGTTTCGTTTCGGAATTGTTCTCTTTCTTGGCCTTCTTTGTGGGCATTTACGCAGCAGTGTATTTGTCTGAATCTGTTGCGAAAATGATCGGTGCAACCGACGGCTCAATAAGCACGCGTGTTGCAGTTTTCTTGGGAATCTTTTTAGTTGTTGTCATTGGCATGTATTTCCTCGGAAAACTCATTTCGAAGAACATCAAAGGAAGCGGAGAGAAATGGAACAAAGCCTTGGGCGCAACATTTTCATTGTCCAAATATTTATTGGGAACCAGCTCGCTGTTCGTGATGTTGCATGCACTCGACGACAAATTCCACATGATTCCGCAATCGCAAAAAGATGCTTCAATTGTGTACGAACCGGTGAACGGTTTTTCGAAGACCATCATTCCTGCTATCGAAGATTTCGATAAGAATATTCCTGAGAAAACCGCTTAAGAGCGAATGCGCCATTCATTCGGATAGTTATTGTTCAAGCGGGTTCCAACCACTTTGCCCCATCCTATGTTTTGTTGTTCGAAGGTGATAATCACAAAGCCCGCTTCGGCTTCCACTTGAATCACCTCTTTCTTTAAATAACGAATCACATCGTCGTACGAAAGCTCTAATTTTCGCACGTCATTGGACTCAATGCCCGTGTTTGCAATGCCTTGACCGGGAATGAATTTGTCTTTCATGAATTCACCCACAAGCGCGCCTGCGTTCGCATTCGGGAGTAAGGTGCGCCAAATTTCTTTGAATGTATGTTGAACGGTATCGAGGAAAACCAATCCCTTTTCATTCTTCACCAATGCAATGTCTTCACGAATGAAGGCGTTTGTTGCTGCGCGTTCTTTCGCGGTAAGCGGAACAATTTTCGAATTCGGTTTGAAACGAATTTTCTCGGTGTGTCCTTCAGGCTTTTTCAAGAGCGTGCAGAAGAATCCTTCTCCAGGGGTGTTATGCGGAAGCATTCTGTATCCTTCGCCAGATGTACTTTTCACAACATCTACGTTCCACTCCTTATTCATTTCAACGGGTATGTTTTCAAGTTGAAATTCATCGCTCAAATACTGAAGCATATCTTCATTTTCTTCAGGCGCAAACGTGCATGTTGAATACAATAAATATCCTCCGGGCTTCAACAAGCGAACTGCTTCTTGAAGTATTTCATACTGACGAACAGCGCAGCTCTGCGCAAACGATTCTTTCCACTCACCGCGATAGTCGACTTGCTTGCGGAACAAACCTTCTCCGCTGCACGGCGCATCTACTGCTACTACATCGAAGGCATGCGTAAACGGAATTTTATTCGGATACATGCCCAACGTAAAGACATTCGGAATACCCCACTTGTCAAGGTTTTCACGAAGGATGCTCAATCGCTGCGGCATAACTTCATTCGAAACCAAGACGCCGTTTTCGCCGAGTAGGGTAGAATAGAATAAGCTTTTTCCACCGGGAGCAGCGCAGAGATCAAGCACAGCAGGATTTTCAATTTCTTGAATAGCTTGCTGAAACAAATGTCCAATGAGCATGGAATTCGCTTCCTGCGAATAATACGCTCCAGCGTGATAGTGTGGATCGAAGGTGAACTTTGGAGAAGTCTGAATCTCGCGATCGTAGGCGGGAATCATGAGTTCCCACTGGTCGGGGAATTGCGTTTTTAAGCGATTGACAAAGGCCTCTGGTAGATTCATTCTTCTTCCTCGTATTCTTGTTTTTCTTGAAGCCACTTCGGCGTCTTCTTCTCTTTTTCGGCTTTCGCTTCCGGAGAAACATTGTCTTTGATGTACGGTGCTATGCGCTCTTGAATGGGTGGTTTGTCAATCACTCTTTCTCTTTCTCCTACTCTTTCTATGTCGCCTCCTCTATCTGTTTGTCCTACTCTTTCTCTTTCTCTTCGCCAAGCAAACGCATTCGTGAAAATGCGATTGAGTTTTTCCTTCTCAATCATTTTCGCACTCACACGATCACTGCGCAGCGCGTCTTTGTCCAATCCGAATTCCAGATTGTCCACAGGTCCGCGCATGTACAAATAAATTTGTCTTCCACTCTTACCTCCCGCGGTGCTCGAGGCATTCAGCAACATTTCCTTCAAATCGAAACCTATTCTGTAATCCAACACATTGTCGAAGCTGTGCGTTCCTTCCATGGTAATCGACATCGCGCTCGACTCAATGTCCATGAGTGGGAAGGTGATGATTGAATTTTCAATGTGAATGGAATTTTGAAGTGTCGAGAATTTAATGTGTCGAAGTTTTTCCGCGAAGTCGTCTTCCTTCACAAACGGTGCAATCCACTTGTTTCCTTTGATGTAAGTGATCATGTATTGAAACGACGTCACATCGTTCAGCTCACCGTTTTCAATGTTGACTTGCAAATCAGATTTTATAGTGTTCGGAAGAACGGATAAGTCTGCGCCGAGTGTCGTTTGAAAATCTACCAGTACAGTTGCAATTCCTTTGATATTGTTCTGCGTCAAATACGTTTGTCCGAAATTGTCGAACAGCCCGAATACTTGTTGAATATCAATTTTGCTCAATGCCCCGTCGCATGTCACTCCGAACTGTCCGTTGCTCGTTGGAAACAGACTGAAATTGGCAGCGACATTTCCACCTGCAAGATTCAATTGAAGCGGAGAAATTTGCAGTTTTCCATTGGCGTATTCTATTGTTCCTTTAATGTTCGAAGCGTTGAACGACTTGAACAAGAACTGATCAATCTGCGTTGTTAAATGCAGTTGAATCGACGAAGGAAGAGCAAGCTGTAACTCGCTGTCATCGCTGCCTGCAGCGGTGAGCAGTTTTTCAAGATCGAGTCTATTCGAATACAAATTCGCGTTAATCGTGAGGGCCGAATGGTCTGTGGTGAAGTACGGAATAATCGAATAAAAGTCGCCCGAAAAACTACAGTTGTTTTCGTTTATGTTGAAGTTCAATTGCTCCACTCGCGCATCTGATCCGTTCAAGACAAAGACGCCGTTGATGTTCTTGAACAAGCCGTTGGAAGTGGCCCATTGAAAACTTCCGTCTGTTACTTGCGCTCGTCCGTTTAAATGCAGTTGCGACCAATCGAAGGTACTGTCTGCTTCTTGAAAGGCAATCTTTCCGCGTATGATGGATTGCGCAGAGACTTGTCCGTCGCACACCGCCAGTGAATCCCACCCGAAGAAACCTTTCACATCGTTCAGATTCGTTTCCGCATTCACAGATAAATTCAACACAGGATCATTCAGGTCGCGAATGCTCCCGTTGCAGCTCAGCGAGCCCGTTCCCAAGCCCGATTGGAAGTTCGAAATGGTCACACTATCCGTTCCTTCCTTCAACACATAATTCGCAGTTAATTGAATCGAGTGCAAGTCAACACCTGAATTAATTTCTACCAACTCACCGTCTTTCACCGAAAAGTTTGAAGCAATGTTCAAGTTTTCGAACGGACCGGTCATGTCGAAATTGAAATGCACATTCCCCGAAGGCGCGTAGGGCTGAAGCTGCACTTGCATAGCATTCGGCAGCAATTGTATTCCTTCCTTCAGATCTAAATCGGTTTCTGCAATGTGCAAGTCAATGCTCGGATGGTCACCGTAATCCAAGCTGCCCGTGACATTCAGCGGCACCTCTTCCAACAAAAGTTCCGCCGTTTGAATTACAAACGTGTTGTTGTCGAGGTTCACTTGCATTTTGGAATCGAGTCCAATGTTCCGTTTGCGAAGCATCTCTGTTTCGCCGGCGTAGAGCACATTCATGCGAGCCGACGTTTCAATATCCAACAAAAATTGCATTTCGGTGAACTTACCAGAGGCTTGCAATTCCTTCAACTTGACATCTACGAATGTTTTTTCTTGTTCGTCTTCGTAGAGGTAAGAAATGTTCTCTCCAACAATATCTTCAAGATGTATTTTGAATTTTTCATTTGGGGTGGAAGAGGTATCGGCCTTCCACACGTCCCAGTTCACAAGCCCTTTGCGGTCAATGCGCATGTTGAAGGTGCCGTCCTTCGCTTCAATTTCATCAATGTTGTATTTCCCACTGAAGAGATCAACAATGTCGAACGACAAGTACAATTCTTTCGCGAAGAGAAGCGTGTCGTGCGCCTTCGAATCTTCTTCCACATAAATGTCTTTGAATCGAATGGAAACGGAAGGGAAATTGTTCCAGAGGGTGAGGTCGGCTTCGCGAATGCTCGACTTCGTTTTTAGATTGCCTTGAACGGTTTGAAGAGCGTAGGTTACAATTTCATCTTCGTAAACTGTCACTGCTATCACCAACCCCGAGAATAAAAGCGCAATCAAGGCAAGTAAGCCAAGGAAGATACGCTTTATCCATTTGGCGCGCTTACTCGGTTGTTTCTTTTCCTGAAGAACTGGTCCTCCTTCTAATTCTTTTACTTCTTCCATTCTTAGTTTAAAAGTACACGGTGTATGAACTACTTTTGGGAAGGTCTAGTGAAGTAACTCACAACCCTTTGTTCGAACGAATCAATAACGCTGACTATGAAAAATTTGTTGCTTGCTGTAGGTTTTCTTTTTTGTGGAACAATGAGCTTCGCTCAAGATTGGACTGTTCCTGAATTACCATACGCCTACGAGGCTTTGGAACCCGCTATTGACGCAGAGACCATGCACATTCATCACGACAAGCATCACCTGGCTTACGTAACGAATTTGAATACAGCCATGAAGGTTGAAGCAAATCAGAAGTACGCTAAGTTGAACATTGAGCAACTGTGTGCAGCAGTTGATCCGAAAGACATGGCTATTCGCAACAATGGCGGTGGACATTTCAATCACACTTTTTTCTGGAATTGTTTAGCAGCGCCAAGCACAGGCGGTGAGCCGAGCAAAGAATTGGCAGCAGCCATTCAGCGCGATTTCGGCGGTATGGAAAACCTGAAAAAACTCATGACCGACGAGGGCAAGGCCCGCTTCGGCAGCGGATGGGTGTGGTTGTGCAAAGACGCAAAAGGCGGACTTTTCGTGACTTCAACACCGAATCAAGACAATCCGTTAATGTCGAAAGTAGTAGACAAACCAGGCACTCCAATCCTCGGTATCGACGTTTGGGAACACGCGTATTACTTGAAATATCAGAACAAACGCGCAGATTATCTAACGGCTATTTTTTCTGTGGTGAATTGGAGTTTTGTCAACGAAAGATTCGCGAATTAAGATTTCTTTTTCTTCGGAAAAACAATCTCAATTTTTCCTCCCAACCCGTCTTCCACAATTTTCATCAATGTTGAAAGACGAATGTCAGATCCTTCGTTTTCTATTCTGGAAATATAACTTTTCTTCGTCCCACATTTCGCGGCCAGTTGGTCTTGAGTGAGCTGCAGTTGCAGTCGTTGCTGTTCAATCAAAGCTCCAATTTTGAATCTTTCGAAACCAGCGTCAAAGGCGGCACGCGTTTCAGTTCCTTTCTTACCGTATTGTCTGTCAAGGTGATCCTCAAAGGTTGTTATGTTGTTATTTTTTTTCATTGAAATAATCGTTCATTATTTTTTGAGCTAATTCAATTTGATTTGATGGTGTTTTCTGAGTTTTTTTAGTGAATCCATTTCCTAAAACAACCACTTTCTCTCTATCGAAAAAACAGAAAATTCGAAAAATATTGCCACTATGGATGACACGAATCTCATAAAGTCCTTTTACACCTTTTATTTTCTTGAAATAGACTATTGGTAATATTTCAATGGTTTCCAAAAGCATTATAGTCCAATCAATTTTGTTCTGAACCTCAATTGGTTGTTCCGAATAAAAATCGAGGAAATAATGTTTGTAGAAAATAGTTTTTCTAATTTTCTCTTCCATGCAAAGTTAACTAAATAGATAACATTTCAAAATTTGTCGAAGCAAATTTTATTGCAGGAAAGAGGAAAGTCTTATGCGTATTTCATATAAGTTATGTGAAGCTCCTTCGGAACGAC
>JBJOON010000114.1:0-5817 GCA_046051235.1 Bacteroidota bacterium | reverse complement strand
AGATTTTCGGCGGTAATCCCGATGCCCTCGTCGCTGACGCTGATATGCAGGTATTGGCCGTCGGGATGTTTGGCGGGCGCGTTGCTGAGCTCACGCACACGCAAGGTAATCGTGCCACCGTTGGGGGAGTATTTCGCCGCGTTCGAGATGAGGTTGGTCAATATCTGACGTACCCGGTCTTTGTCGGCATAGGCTGGGGGAAGGTCTGGTTGCACGTCGAAGGTGATTTGGTGATTCGCAAAGGTAACACTGTGCTGGAGCTTTTTCGCCAGATCGACGGCGAGTTCCCCCACCGCAATCGGCCAGCGATTGATGCGCACGGTGTTGGCTTCGATACGGGCGTAGTCGAGCATTTCGTGGACAAGGCTCTGCAGATTTTCGGCTTCGCTATGGAGGATGCGCAGCAGGTTTTTCTGGGCTTCGCTGGGCAAATCGCGGTTGAGGAGGATATCGGAGTACCCCATGATAGAGGTCAACGGCGTTTTCAGCTCGTGCGAGACGAGCGAGGCGAATTCGCTCTTGAGGCGATCGGCCTCGGTCTCACGCGTGGTGTCGTTGATGACCCAGATGCGGCCGGTGATGTGTTCGCTGTTGTCACGCGTCGGCACCGACAAAATCTGCAACTCTTGATGTGGGTTGCGCAACTTGAGGCTAATCGAAAACTCCTGATCTGGGTTCGTATGGGCTTGGTCGCTGAACTGGGTGAAGGCATTGGAGTCGATAAAACGTGGTAACAGCAAGGCGAGCATATCGAACGGGATGCGGAAGCCAGGGCCGACGTGTTCGGCGCTGAGTCCCCAAATGTGTAAAAACGCCGGATTGGTGCGCAATACTTGCCCATAGCGGTCAATCAGCATCAGGCCTGAGGGAATGCTCTGGAAGACCTGATTGAGCTGGGTGCTCCGTTCGAGGAGCTCTTGGTAGCGAATGGCCCGCCGCAACGGTTGGGAAGCGACGTCGGCCACACCCAATGCGAGCGCAGACTCATGCTCGCCAAAGGCGTCGGCACGCATGCTGTCGACACAGAGGATGGCTTCGACGCGTTTGTCGACCATCAACGGAATGGCCAGTTTGGAGCGCATTCGTGAAGTCTTGCATGCGGAAGAAACCGTTTTGGATAAATCAGATGCTGTTGAGCTTTCGACTTTTAATGAACGTATTTCATTTGAAGGAGTTTCTTTTAAGTATGGTGAAGAAGAAGTGTTGAAGAACATTTCCTTCAACATTGAAAAAGGACAGACCGTTGCATTAGTTGGTTCTTCGGGAAGTGGAAAGACTACACTGGCAATGCTTCTGGCTCGTTTCTACGATCCCACTTCAGGAAGTATAAAAATCGACGGTGTAGCGATTACACATTTAAAAACGAAGTCGCTTCGTGCCCAAATGGGTATGGTTACGCAAGATGCCTTGTTGTTCAATGATACAGTTGCGAACAACATTGTTTTATCGGAAGAACATTCAACCGAGAAGTTAATGGAAGCTGCGCGTGTTTCGAACGCCATGGAATTCATTGATGAGTTGGAGAATAAGTTCGACACCAACATTGGCGACAGTGGAATGCGTTTGTCGGGCGGACAACGTCAGCGTTTGTCTATTGCTCGCGCCATTTACAAGAACCCTTCAATTTTAATTTTAGACGAAGCCACTTCTGCGTTGGACACACAGAGCGAGAAGTACGTGCAAGATGCGATTTCGAAAATGATGGAAAATCGCACGGCGTTAGTCATAGCTCACCGTCTAAGTACCATTCAGCAAGCCGATTTAATTTTGGTGATGCAAGCTGGAGAAATAGTGCAGCGCGGAACACACAAAGAACTAATTTCGCAAGAAGGGTTGTACAAGACCCTTGTTGAAATGCAAGAACTATAAACTATGATCGCATTACTTAGAAAAGAGATTCGCTCGTTTTTGACATCCTTAATCGGATACATTGTCATAGCAGTATTTCTAATTGTGACTTCCTTATTCATGTGGGTTTTCCCAGGAAGTTTGAACGTGATGGAAGCGGAATACGCAACTCTAGACACCTTGTTCTACATTGCACCTTGGGTGTTCTTGTTCTTGATTCCGGCCATTACCATGCGTTCGTTGGCAGAAGAACAGAAGGAGGGAACACTTGAGTTGTTAATGACCAAACCGATTACTGATCTTCAAATTATTTTGGCGAAATACCTCGCGGGATTGTTGGTTGTGGTAATTGCCATTTTCCCAACCTTGGTGTATTTCCTTTCAGTATATCTCTTGGGGAATCCGGTTGGAAACATTGACGCAGGCGCAACCTGGGGATCTTATCTTGGGTTAATCTTCTTGGCGAGTGTTTATGTCAGCATTGGAATCTTTGCTTCAAGCTTGACGAAGAATCAGATTGTGGCGTTCTTGATTGCAGCGCTCATCAGCTTTGTTATGTATTCAGGATTTCAGTCTTTAGGAACCTTCAATTTATTCGGATCCTTGGACAGATTCATTATCCGTTTAGGAATGGAAGACCATTATTCAGGAATGAGTATTGGATTAATTGACTCGCGTGATGTCCTCTATTTTGTAGGGGTGAGCGCCTTTTTTATTTTATTAACCCGATTGCGTCTTCAAGCTAGAAACTGGTGAGTTAGTGTAAAAAGTACACTAATATTTTTGTAAACCACTTTTATAGTTAAATTCGCACTCGTAACAAAACGAACCATGAGAGAAATTCAATTCCGTGAGGCCATTTGTGAGGCCATGTCAGAAGAAATGCGCAGAGATGAATCTGTGTTTTTGTTGGGGGAAGAAGTAGCAGAATACAACGGGGCTTATAAGGCTTCGAAGGGAATGCTCGATGAGTTCGGCGCAAAGCGTGTCATTGATACTCCAATTGCTGAATTGGGATTCTCGGGTATTGCAGTTGGTGCTGCAATGAATGGACTTCGTCCGATTGTTGAATTCATGACTTGGAACTTCGCCATTCTTGCGGCTGACCAAATCATTAACTCGGCAGCGAAGATGTTACAAATGAGCGGTGGACAATACAATGTTCCAATTGTTTTCCGCGGTCCTAACGGACAAGCGGGACAATTGGCCGCAACACATAGCCAAAGCTTTGAGTCGTTTTATGCACACGTTCCAGGTTTGAAGGTAATTACACCTTCGAATCCATATGACGCGAAAGGTTTGTTGAAAGCTGCTATTCGCGACAATGATCCTGTTGTTTTCATGGAATCTGAAAAGATGTATGGCGACAAAGGAATGGTTCCAGACGGAGAATACATTATTCCAATTGGAGTTGCAGATGTGAAGCGCGAAGGAACAGATGTAACGTTGGTTTCATTCGGTAAGATCATGAAGACTGCTTTGTTGGCTGCTGAAGAATTAGCGAAAGAAGGAATTTCTGTTGAAGTGATTGACTTGCGCACGATTCGTCCGCTTGACATTGATACCATCGTAAACAGCGTAACGAAAACGAACCGTTTGATTATTTTGGAAGAGAGCTGGCCAGTGGCGAGTATCTCAACTGAGATCACTTACCGCGTTCAACGTCATGCCTTCGACTACTTGGATGCGCCTATCCGCAGAATTACACAAACCGATACTCCATTTGCATTTGCTACAACACTTATCGATGCTGCTCTTCCAGGAGTTGCAGATGTTGTTCGCGTGGCGAAGGAAGTTTGTTACAAAGCTTAATCGGAAGGAAGATTAAGCTCTTCCGCACAATTCTTTAAACTCGCAGTACTTGCATTTGCTCTCACTTTCCGTTTGAGTGAACTCGTCTTTGCTCACGGGTGTATTGTTTTCAATGTCGAGATTCATTCTGTGCATGGCTTTCGTGTCGCCGTACATATCATCTTTGAAGTTTTCAATATCGGCCTCTGAAATTTCAGGTAGCACCTCGCTGTATCCGTCTTTCAAGTAAGCGAGAATTGGAATGATCCGGTCGAATTTATTTTCGAAATGAAAAGAAGCGAAGAGTGAATAGCCGATGAGTTGCTTGCGGTGCTTTTCAGGATCTTGTTTTCCGGTCTTCCAATCGAGAATGTAAATGTCTCTTCCATTCGGAAGCATGAAGTCTACTTTGCAATACGCCTTTAATTCACCACGATCGGTTTGAATGCGCGTTTCGCCATACCCATCGGGTTCAATGATCCATTGTTGTTTTGAACTTTCGGGAAGATTCTTCACCCATTCGAAACGTTCAGATTTCACAAAAATCATCACAGCATTGAAAACACTTTCAGCGATGTAGTTTTCGTCGATGGCCTCTTTTTCCTTGTAATAAATTTCGGTAAAGGTGTGATCGAGCATGTACTTCTGCACCTGCTGCTTCACGAAGTTTTTCATTCGCGATTCATCAATGACTTCGGTAGATTTCTGAAGTCTTTTCAGAATGGCTTCAATCACATCGTGCGCTAGGCTTCCAATGGTAAGGGCTTCAGACGTGAGTGACTTGAGTTCATTTATTTTTTGAAGTGGGAATTCACGGTCGAATTTTCCGTAATAGGTGTAGTAATATTTTCTTTTGCAGTACGAAAACGTATCGAATCTGCTGACAGACCAGCCAAGAATGGGAGTAAAGGGAAATCGTTTAAGCATAAATCAAATATAGTCTTGCAAACAGCAGATTTGTTAGAAACTCGCCTTTTACTTTTCCAACTAAAAAGTTAACTTTACCTAAACAATGAAGTAACTTAAATTAACTTCATTCGAACATGAAAAAACTGGTACCGAAAGAAACATTGGCGAAAGTTGTTGGGATGAATAAGCGCAACCCATTGCTTGCGCTATTGAGTTCGGTGACCAAACTAACGAAGCTCAACGATCTATACGATCGAATTCGATCGCACAAAGGAACGGCTTTCATTGAGGCCTTTTTTCAAGAACTTCAAATTACCATTCAACTCAACGAACAAGATCTCGATCACATTCCTGAAACGGGCGGATGTGTAATTGTTTGCAACCATCCTTTTGGAGCCATAGACGGACTAGCCCTCATTCAACAGATAGAAAAGCGTCGTCCCGATTTAAAAGTCATGGCGAATTTTCTGTTGGAAGAAATTCCGGAAATCGCGCCTTACTTTTTTAGTGTAAATCCTTTCGATAAAAATGTTGTTCAACTGAAAAGTGAACGTGGATTGAAACGTTGCATGGAGCACATTTCGAATGGAGGATGTTTGGCTATTTTCCCAGCGGGTGAGGTGAGTACGTTTCAAAAGAAATGGAGCAATGTTTCCGATAAGAAGTGGCAGCGCTCGGTTATGAAGCTCATTCAGCGTGTTGAATGTCCTGTTGTTCCTGTTTTTTTCGATGGAAGGAATTCACGCATGTTTCATCTATTGGGAAAGGTGAATCCTCAGTTGAGAACCATGGCTTTGCCTTCTGAACTCTTCAAGAAGGAAGGAGAGAACATCATCGATTTTGGTTTAGATAATGCAGCTATGATTCCTTTGAATTTTGCTAGAAGCCGCGTTGATATTCGTAACGAACAAGTGAATCCTTATATTGCAGTTAAAGCGAAAGATGGAATTGGAAATGCCGCTTTGAAGGATGAACTAACCGGAATCATGCGAAGCATCAGAAGAATTTCTCCTCGTGATGAGGACAATTTTGCTTTAAATGAAACCAAGTTACTTTCAAATGGTTTCGATCAATTAATTGGTGTGGTGAATATCGCAGGAGGAGTAATTGGATTTTTTTCAATTCTAGTTGGGGGATTTGGAATTGCTAACATCATGTTTGTTTCTGTGAAAGAGCGAATAAACATCATTGGAATTCAGAAATCATTAGGAGCAAAGAATTACTTCATTTTATTTCAATTTTTATTTGAGGCCGTAATCCTCTCTTTGA
>JBJOON010000113.1:0-5890 GCA_046051235.1 Bacteroidota bacterium | reverse complement strand
AGTATTCGCAGACAGAACGACATTATGATTCGCTTGTTGAAAGCCGAGCAGGCCGAGCGCGTGCGTGAGATGGATGAAGAGCGCAAGAGCAACGAGGCCATTAATGCCCCAGTTGGAAACCCTAAGAAATACGAAGAATTTTTGAAGAACAAACAAAAGGGAGTAGAGACCCTGCGTTCTGTTTCTCCGAACTTAAAACCCTATTACAAAGAGAAGACTCAACGCTATTTCAGAAATTCCTGAAAGAAATAAATGGAATGTCGCGTTTTTTTTCTCATTTTTGATACGCAAAAATTAATTCATGATCCAAGGTCGCAGACAACTTCGTTTTCCATCCGTGCTTGAAAGCATACATTTAGCTGAGAAGCTAGTAGACGACGTGTGCAGTGAATACAAGGTGAAGGAAGACTACTACGGCGAAGTTTTGATTTGTCTTACGGAAGGAGTGAACAACGCTGTTGTTCACGGAAACCGCATGAATACGGAACTTCAAGTGTCGTTAACCTTCGAATTGGAGAATGAAAAGACTTTGCGATTTATTATTTCTGATGAGGGTCCGGGTTTCGATTACGAAAACTTACCAGATCCTACCGCTCCTGAAAACATTGAATTGCCTCACGGAAGAGGTGTATTTCTTATGCAACGCTTAGCCGACAGATGCACGTTTAATAACGGCGGAACGGAAGTGGTGTTGGAATTCGATGTAGCAGGCACAGCGGAATAATCCTAAATTTGCCACATGCAAGAAAAATTAGCCAATCTCGAACAGAAGAAGCAGGAAGCTTTATTGGGTGGTGGTGCGAAGCGTATAGAGTCGCAACACAAGAAAGGGAAACTCACAGCTCGTGAGCGTATAGAGGTTTTGTTAGACGCAAATTCCTTCGAAGAAATTGGAATGTTGGTGACTCACCGTAGCACCAATTTCGGATTGGAGAACGAGAAATATTTGGGTGACGGAGTCGTTACCGGATACGGTAAAATAAACGGACGCTTGGTGTACGTTTTCTCTCAAGATTTTACTGTAATGGGCGGATCGCTTGCTGAAGCTCACGCGCAGAAGATTTGTAAAATCATGGACTTAGCCATGAAGAATGGTGCGCCAGTCATTGGCTTGAACGATAGCGGCGGAGCCCGCATTCAGGAAGGCGTTGTTAGTCTTGGCGGCTACGCCGATATCTTCTACAGAAATGTACAAGCCAGCGGTGTGGTGCCGCAGTTGAGTGCAATCATGGGACCTTGCGCTGGCGGTGCTGTGTATTCTCCGGCCTTGACCGATTTTATTGTCATGGTGGAAAACACGAGCTACATGTTTGTTACTGGTCCAAACGTAGTGAAGACTGTTACTCACGAAGAAGTGAGCAGTGAAGATTTGGGCGGTGCAAGTGCACACAGCACGAAAAGTGGTGTTACGCATTTGACGGCAGAGAATGATGTGGCAGCGTTGAAGACGATTCGTCAAATGCTTTCTTACATGCCGCAGAACTGCGAGGAAACTCCAGCACGCTTGCCTTATGAAGATGGCAACGAAAGAAGAGAAGCATTGAATGGAATTATTCCTGCTAATCCGAATCAGCCTTACGACATCAAAGAAGTAATTGCTGCATTAACCGACGAAGAATCTTGGTTGGAAGTGCACAAAGATTACGCTGAAAATATTGTAGTTGGTTTCGCACGCCTTGCCGGAAGAAGCATTGGTATTGTTGCGAATCAGCCTGCTTTCTTAGCAGGAGTGTTAGATATTAAGAGCAGTAACAAAGCTGCACGTTTCGTGCGTTTTTGCGATGCCTTCAATATTCCATTGTTGGTGTTGGAAGATGTACCGGGTTTCTTACCAGGTACCGATCAAGAGTGGAACGGCATTATCTCGAACGGAGCGAAGTTGTTGTACGCCTTCAGCGAAGCAACTGTTCCTCGCGTTACGGTTATCACACGCAAAGCGTATGGCGGAGCGTACGACGTAATGAACAGCAAGCACATTGGTGCAGATATGAACTTCGCTTGGCCGTCTGCTGAGATTGCTGTAATGGGCGCCAAAGGTGCGGCTGAAATTATCTTCAAAAAAGAAATTGCAGAAGCTGTCGACAAAGACGCGAAGTGGAAAGAAAAAGAAGCCGAATACGCTACTCTTTTCGCAAATCCATACAGCGCTGCTGAACGCGGATATGTAGATGAAGTAATAGAGCCAGCAGTGACTCGCGAGAAGTTGATTCGTGCATTTGAAATGCTTGAGAACAAAGCAGAGAAAATGCCGCGTAAGAAGCACGGAAATATTCCATTGTAATTCGAAATTATGCCTTTGATCTTACCTGTTAACGGCGTCTCTCCTGTTTGGGGGAAAGATTGTTTCATTGCTGAAAACGCAACAATTGTTGGGCAAGTAACTATGGGAGATCAATGCAGTGTCTGGTTCACCGCTGTGGTGCGTGGCGATGTGAACACCATTGAAATAGGTAGCAAAGTAAATATTCAAGACGGTGCCATTATTCATGGCACCTATCAGAAAGCCGGAACTAAAATTGGCAACAACGTAAGCATTGGCCACCGTGCCATGGTTCACGGATGCACCATTCACGACAATGTATTGATTGGAATGGGCGCGATAGTCATGGATAATTGTGTGATTGAAGAGAACTGCATCATTGCAGCCGGGGCAATACTTACGGAAGGAACACATGTGCAAAGCGGAAGTGTTTACGCCGGTATTCCAGCAAAAAAAATCAAAGACCTTTCTTCGGAATTGTTTCAAGGCGAGGTTCAGCGCATAGCGAATAACTATGTCATGTATTCATCGTGGTTTCAACCTAAATAATAATTTTTTATGTGGAAGAAGTTGCTTGTCGTTCTCTGCGCACTAGCGCCTGGTTTTGTTTTCGCACAGCCGAAGGACACTGTTATTAATTTTCGCGGAATGAATATTCCCATGAAGCTTTCGTTCAGCGATGAGTTTAACGGTTCGAAGTTGAATGAGCAAAAATGGGATCTTCGTGAAGGTGTGGTTCGCGACGCTGAGCAAAAGATTACGCAGCAGTGGCTCACCAAGGAGAGTGTCATGGTGAAGGATGGAAAGGTTACCATTACCACACTTCCAAAAGAAAGAATAGATCAGACCTTTTACGTTTGGATTACCGATGGAATGAAAGAGCGCAAGGGTAATTTCAATTACGAGACCGGCGAGTTCGAATCGAGAGAATTGTTTCTTTGGGGGTATTATGAAATTCGTTGTGAGTTACCGAAGGGAAGAGATATGTGGCCGGCGTTCTGGCTTTACGGAGAATCAAATGGAACGAACAACGAGATTGACGTTTTCGAGTTTTGGAATGAAGAGAATGTCTTAGGTGGTTTTAGTCAGAAGAAGCAAGCACGAATTCAACACATGACCACGCATTACAACAAGAAGATGTCGGGTGTGGGCACTAAACTGCCGTTCGATGGATCAGAGGGAATGCATACTTACGGTGTGCTGTGGACAGAGAATGCCATTGTATGGTACACGGACGGAAAGGAGATGCGCACGCTTAATCGTTATAAAAAATCAAGGGATCGCAAGGATGGTAAAATTGTAGCCGGAAGAGAAGAAAATGTTTTTCCGCAGTCACCTATGAAAATCATAGTAGACATGGCCATGCAGCAGTCAGAGAGTAGATTACCATTGGAAAAGAATTCCTTTGTGGTTGATTACGTTAGAGCGTATGTTTTCAAGTAGGGAGAAAAAAAAGTCTAATATCTTTCTTTTCTAATTGAACAATTTATTATTTTCGGTTTTACAGGGATAGCCGAAAACCTGAGAATAGAGTAGGCACCTAACCTAAATCCTTTTTTAATGAACCAGTCAAGAGTCGACAGCTATTTAATAGCTAATGCAAAGTGTTTTGAAAGTCATCAAGTAGCTTATTTGAGAGATAAGTTAACCTCAATGGAAGATGAGAAATTTGATTTAGTATTAGCGGTACAATTAAGAGAACCATCATTTACAGTTATGATTTCTCTAGCAGGCGGCTCGATGGGAATGGATCGCTTCTATTTGGGTCAAACAGGATTAGGAGTTGCCAAACTTTTAACTGCTGGTGGTTGTGGAATCTGGACAATCGTAGATTGGTTTACGGCTCAATCGAATGCTAGAAAAGTAAACATGGAGAACCTTCAAAGAATTGTTGGATAAATTATAAACACACAATAAACCGAACGAAAGTTCGGTTTATTTTTTTAAGCTATGGAATTAAAAGAAATGCATGACAGAGTTCGCGAACAAGACGATCGCGAAAAAGCGGCTAACGCCTATGTTATGTCATTGGTGGCTTTAATGGCGGGCCTTCCCTTGCCCATTGTAAATCTCTTGGCAACTTTTATCTTTTTCATGGCGAATCGGAAGTCGTCTTATTTCGTCCGCTGGCATTGCACTCAAGCATTGCTTTCGCAGTTTTTTGTTTTCGTTTTGAATACGATTAGTTTTCAATGGACGTTGCGTATTCTCTTCGGAAACTTAGAATTCTCTAATGAATACTTTGGTTACTTGTGTGTGGTTATTTTGGTGAACATCGCAGAAATAATCGGAACCCTTGTCTCTGCCGTGAAGGTGCGTAAAGGCAAGGAAAGCAATTGGTGGTTGTTCGCACCGTTAACAGATGTTTTGGTCCGTAAAGAAAGCTAACATGAAAACTTTTCTCTTGCGTTTTGGAATTACACTGGCTGTGCTTACAGGCTTGTGGTTTGTGTTTTCTAGAATTCCCGCGAAGGAAACATTTCATTCGTTGGCTCAAGGTAAATTCGATGAAGAGAAGTTCGGAGAGTTGGCCATGGATGCGGTCTTTATGGAGTCGAAAGAACTGAAGTCGGACTCCATAGATTTTGTCATGAATAAGCTCGTGAACAGACTTTCTGAAGGAAACTTATTTCCCGCAAGTAAGTTTCACATTCACGTGGTGAACAACAACGAGGTCAACGCATTTGCATTGCCAGGCAATCATGTGGTTGTTCATTCCGGATTAATTTACATGTGTGATAATCCGGAAGAATTACTCGGTGTCTTAGCGCATGAGATTGCGCACTTGGAGAAGCGACATGTTTATGAGCGAATGAAAACGGAGGGAATAATAACTCTCATCGAAGGCGCTGTTGCGCAAGGTGGTGGAGCAACCATTGCCACTGCGGTTGGCGAATTAGCTGGCTTAGCTTTTAGTCGTGATCAAGAGAGTGAAGCCGATGAGGTTGGATTTAATTTTTTAATGAATGCCAATGTTCGTCCGAACGGCATGGCTACTTTGTTTCGCAAAATGAAGGAAGAGACATTGGCCGGATACACTCCTGAGTTCATGAGTACACATCCTGAATTGGAATCAAGAGCCTTAAACATCGAATCGAAATGTGCGGGACTACCCAACACCTTTGTTCCTGTGATGTCTGCAGAGGAGTGGGAAAATTTCCAGATTAATTTGCGCTTGGCTTTGTAGAAGCCTTTTTCCGCAATAAACTCTCTAACCAAACACTAGAAAGAATAAGCAATGCGCCGACGTAAAACAGCGGACGCATGTATTCCGATTGTCCGTAAAAAAGAAGAGCGAGCAAGATGGTATAAACCGGTTCCAGATTAATGGCAATGGCGCACGAGAACGGGGAAAGGTGCTTCATAACATTCACACTGGCAATGAATGCAAACGCTGTTGTCACCGTTCCAAGAAGAATAACCAACAACCAATCATAGCTCGATAATTCCGCAACAATGTGCCATTCGTGTTGGAAAGAGATAACAGCAATAAGCACCACACTACCTCCCAACATTTCATAGAAAGCAATGTTACTTGCGTGCATGGTGCGGATGAATCTTCCATTGAAGGAAGAAAAAATAGCAGCGAACAGGGCGGCTAATAGCGCGAAGATTATTCCCCAAGCGTAT
>JBJOON010000112.1:0-6450 GCA_046051235.1 Bacteroidota bacterium | reverse complement strand
AATCCATCTATTCCCATTTCCAGAAAATGAAACATGGCATTGAGTGAATTGTATGAATACCAGACATCTCTGTGATTGACTTGATAGACATCAGTCCAATTTGTGCCAATTGGATGGAAGGGCTTTTTATTTTCATCCAAAGCAAAAAAGTCTTCATCGAAAGCGCAATAGTGATTGATAGATGCATGATTAAAGACGACATCTAAAACCACTTTTAAATTCAAGGCATGAGCGACCTCTGTGAACTGTTTCAATTCGTTGAAACTTCCCAATTCTTCTCTGACATGAAAACTATCAGTAATACAATAAGGTGAACGGCTGGTCTGTAAATCGACTTTATGAATAGGAAGAATATATAGTGCATCTGCACCGAATTTGCATCTGCACCGAATTTGGCTATTTTTTCTAACTGATAAATAGCAGATTGAAATGTCCCTTCGTCTGTAAAATGGGGGATGGATATTTCGTAAATTCGTTTCACCAAAGCAAAGTTAATGCACATGCACGATTCGTCTTTGGATAATGGAAATGGAACGTTCTAAATTTTTAAAGACAATGGGAATATTATCGGTAGGCGCTGTGCTTCCACTTGGAGCCCTTGAGGTGTTGAGCCATGGAAAAACAACTCCAAAATTTCCTGTTTTCTTTTTCGGTCATGGTTCACCCATGAATGCTATTGAGCAAAATAAGTATGTGGAAGGGTGGAGAAAATCGGTTCAGCATTTAGAAATGCCACAAGCGATTCTTTGCATTTCGGCTCACTGGCTCACGAAAGGAACAAAAGTTACAGCCATGGAAATACCCAAGACCATATATGACTTTGGTGGATTTCCAGATGAATTATTCGCGGTTCAATATCCAGCAAAAGGAGATTCAGCGCTTGCTCAACATATTGCAGAGCATTTGAATTTGGGAGATGAGGGGCTGGACGAAGAATGGGGATTGGATCATGGCACTTGGAGTGTTTTGAAACAGATTTTTCCGTTGGCGAATATTCCGGTTTTACAATTGAGCATAGATTATTCGCTGTCACATGCGCAGCATTTGGAACTCGGGGCGAAGCTCGAAGCCTTGAGGGAACGAGGAGTTTTAATTGTCGGTTCTGGGAATTTGGTTCATAATCTAAGGGCCATTGACTGGAACAATTTGGAATCGGGATACGATTGGGCTATTGAGGCGCAAGAGAATATTTCAAAAGAATTGAAGATGAAGAATTTCGAATTCTTTAAGAATATTGAACAAAGGGGAGCAGCTTATAAAAACGCGATTCCAACTCCTGACCATTATTGGCCGGCTCTATACTCATTGGCGGCTATGGGTAAAGATGAAGTTTCCTTTTTCAATGAATATTACACCATGGGAAGTTTAAGTATGCATTCTTTTAAAAGTGCAAGTTGAAATGAAAAATATTACGCTAGTTAGTTTCACCAAACTCCTTGTCTGTTCACTTGCATTTGTTGCGTGTGGAGGAAACAAGCAGGAGATTCAGCCTGTTCGAAAGAACATTACCGAAACTGTTTTTGCTTCGGGAAGTATTGAAGCCATAGATAAATACAATTTATCCGCACAAACCGAAGGTTATTTGATGGAATTGTATGTTCAGGATGGAGATAGTGTTTCAACTGGACAATTGTTAGCGCGTATCGACAACAGTTCAACCGAGGCACAAGCAGCCTCAACCCAACAGCAACTTGCCTTAGCGGAACAAAGCGCATCTGCCAATGGTCCAGCATTAAGAGAGTTGGAAAACAACATTGCTTTCGCTGAGAAGAAAGTTGCCCAAGACAAATTACTGTTTGAGCGTTATTCCAGGTTAATTGTATCCGACGCCGCAAGTCAAATGGAATATGAGAACAGTAAATTGAATTACGAAAACTCTCAAGCCAATTTGAAAGCGCTTCAAGAGCGTTATAAAAATGTAAAGCAACAAGCTGAAATGAATCGATTGGCTTTGCAAGCAAGTGCGAAAACACAATCCAATGCAGCGCTGTTTAATGAGATTAAGGCTTTTGAAAACGGAAAAGTGGCCAAAATTTTAAAGAAAAAAGGAGATTTCATTCGCAAAGGAGACGCGATAGCAATGATGGCGAATATGAACACCCTTGTCGCTAAATTGAATCTCGATGAGAACAGCATTGAAAAGATTCAGCTCGGTCAATCGGTGCACATTCGTTTAAACACGTCGAAAGATCAATTGATAGAAGGGAAGGTACTTCGCATTTATCCGTTGTTCGATGAAGCAAGCCAATCCTATTTAGTCGATGTCGCATTCAACTCACCCTTACAATTCAATGTTTTAGGTACACGATTGGAAGCCAATATTGATGTTGCAACCAAAGAAAATGTACTCTTAATTCCTCGCAGTTTTATAACCTTGTCTGAAACAGTAATGGTGAAAGGAGAGAAGGAACCCCGAAAAGTAAAGGTGGGAATTCGTAGTACAGAATTCGTTGAAATACTAGAAGGGCTCTCTGAAACCGATGTTTTGGAGCCAATAAAAAAATAATGGCGAACTCGATCAACAGAAAAATTGCGACCACCTATTTCATCTCTGGAAGAAAGATGACTACAGTGGCCATTGTTGGTGTGCTGTTAGGGATTTCAATTTTCATTTTCATGAATTCATTGAGTGCCGGTTTCGACCGACAATCGAGTGAATCGTTTTTCAAGACAACTGCGCACATACGCATTTACAAAGACGATGTGTTGAGTGCGCCGCTTCAACCAGAAAATGAGAATTCAGTGTTAATTGTCAATCCGAAAGTCGTTCCAACCAAAAACACCATAGAAAATCCAAATGAAATTTTGGCTTTGGTTCGTCAAAACGAAGACGTCGTGCTAGCCTTTGCTCAAGTAAATACGCTCGTATTTTATAACAACGGAGAATCGCAGATTGCAGGAACGACTATTGGATTTCCGCCAATGGAAGGAAATCAGATGTACAAGATTGAGACATTCATGGTCCAAGGATCCATTCAAAACTTGGAATTGAACAGAAGTGGAATTCTCATAGGAAGTGGAATTGCCGAGAAAATGAATCTGAACGCCGGCGATAATATAAGTTTAACTTCATCGCGCGGAGTAACCTTAAGTTTAACTGTGGTTGGAATTTTTCAAACTAAGAATTCTCGGGAAGACAAAACGAAATCGTATGTCAACCTTGCCGTGGCTCAGCAATTATTGAAAGAAGGAAACACGTACATCACCGACATTAATGT
The DNA here is from genome assembly GCA_046051235.1 of Bacteroidota bacterium. Lineage (GTDB taxonomy): Bacteria > Bacteroidota > Bacteroidia > Flavobacteriales_D > Sanyastnellaceae > CAIZGX01. The sequence continues at coordinate 3,232 of JBJOON010000112.1, read as the reverse complement.
CAATGTGAAAGATCCGAATCAAGCTCCTGATATAGCTGCCGACTTGTCAAAGCTAACAGGTTACAAAGCAGAAGATTGGATAGCAGCGAATGCTTCTTATATGGCGGCTTCTAGAATGAGGAAAATTGTTATTACTTTCATTTCGTTCACGCTTTTGATCGTATCATGCTTCGGGATTTACAATATTCTTAACATGACTGTCTCTCAGAAGATTAATGATATTGCTATTTTGAAAGCCATTGGATTCAACGGGAAAGACGTTGTCCGGATCTTTGTTTATCAGGCCCTTACCATTGGAATGATTGGCGTTGTCTTAGGGGTGGGGTTCGCTATGATTTTAGTAAACATATTAAGCCATGTCTATATTGGCGGCGACATTGGGAATTTCCCTATTCGCTTTGAGCCGTTCGTTTTCTTGAAAGGAATCTCAATTGGATTTGTCATTACATTTTTAGCAGGATATGTCCCTGCCCGAAAAGCAGCGAAAGTTGATCCAGTAAGTATATTCAGGAAATAATGGTATTAGAAGTAAAGAATATTGAAAAGTACTTTCATGATCCTGTAGACTTCAAGGTCCTGGATGGAATTTCTTTTCAGGTTGAAAAAGGGGAGTTCTTAACGCTTGTTGGAAAGTCTGGCTGCGGAAAATCGACTTTGTTGTATGTCCTTTCAACCATGGACACAGATTATTCGGGTGAGTTAATTATAGATGGACAATCGGTAAGCGGATTAAAGCAAGACCAGTTGGCGGCTATTCGAAATGAAAAGATTGGATTTATCTTCCAATTTCACTATTTATTGGCTGATTTTACCTGTTTGAACAACATTATGATTCCGGCTTTGAAATTAGGCAAATTATCGAAGGAGGAAATTGAATACAAGGCCATGGAGAAATTGCGCATGTTGGACATGACAGATCAAGCGCTAAAACCCGCATCAAAGCTTTCGGGTGGTCAACAGCAGAGAATTGCTATTGCGAGAGCGCTCATTAATGACCCCTTGATTATTATGGGAGATGAGCCAACGGGTAACTTGGACAGTAAGAATACCCAAGTCGTGTTTGAGATTCTTCAGGAATTGGCACATGAAAAGGGGCAAACCATTATTGCGGTAACGCACGACAATGATTTTGCGAAGGCCAGTGACAGGACGATTACCATGTCTGACGGGCGGATTGTCTAAAAGTGGTTCGGTAATTGAAAAGATCTTGAAATGAGATCTATTTTCACCATTATTTATATCGTTTTCCTCAATTTTCAATGTTTTTCTCAAGATTTTGATCTAAAAATCATTAAAAACGAGCAAGATTCGTTAGTTTTTTCTGATACGCTTTGGTTAAAGACGATTACCGGAGAGCAAACCAAGAATTTCTTGTTGGTAATCGAGAATCCATATCTGTGGCCAAACACGCCACGGCAGAATTGCCACAAAGAGTTTTATTTTAAAGTCGGAAGTGACAGTTTAGAAATCGCTCAACCTTACACAGGAGATCCTCATTATATTGATAAATATCCGAGAGGGATTTTACACACAGGAATCATTTATTCATATTCGGTTCGTTTTCATTTTCAGGATCGTTATGGTCCTTATCACAAAGTGATGGGATTTAAGTTTACGAATGGCGAGCTGGGGTATTTCACTTTTAAGGGAGAGATAAAATGATTGAGGGGAGAATAATCATTCACCCGTATTATTAAGAGAAGCCAGGAAAAGTTAAGTTAAGGTAAGAAATGGTAAGATTGGTTAGGAAAAGTTAAGAGAAGGTAAGAAATGGGAAGATTGGTTAAGAGAGGTTTAGCAAGAGAAACAATAAGATGAATGGTTCCATATTGACTTAAGAATTTACTTTACATAATGTAAATTATGTGTCTTTGAATGAGGTAATAAACTGATTATTAAAGCAATAAAAAACTCGGGTTTCTCCGAGTCTGTAACTATTCAATCGAAAGTCTATCGAATTAATGCTCCTCACCGCTGTGCTCGCAATATCCTGATTCCTTCTTGCAACAAGATTTTTCTTGAGAAATTGAATCCGTTTTACAGCAAGGATCTGTTCCGTCGTGCTTACAGCCTGGCATACAATTCTGTCCGCACTTCTCAGAATTCATATATGTGCATCCTTCATGATCCTTCATTCCTGAGCAGCCTTCGTGTCCATGCATCCCTTTGCATGATCCTACAGAACCTTCAGCCGAACAACAATTTGAAATTTCCGGATGACGAATTTGTCCTCCTGTAAGACCTGCTTTAGCCACAAGAATAATTGCTATAATTCCGATAAAAACGACTAAAATCTCCGCTTTTTTGGTGTGTTTGTGGCTTTTATGACCTCCAAACAGCGCTAATCCAGCTAAAATGCAAGCTGCCAAACATGGCCAAAAAGCCAATTCAGCGGATTCTTCATGCTCGTGAATGACATCGTGGTTAAGGTCGTATTCCGATTCTTTTTCTTCCATATAATGCTCGGCTGCACCGCCAGAGTACATGGTTGGATAACTCGAAATTCCGGCAACCATCGTAATCCATAGTCCTACGGTTGAAACGGTCTGTTTTTTCAATAAAAGTCCTGAAATAACGACCAAAACACCGATAATTAGTCCAATTATTGGCAAATGGTTGATTAAAAGGTGAATATGCGGCGCATTCATATCTTGCTATTTTTTATATTTAACTGAAATAACTTTATTTACTTATAATCAATTTATTAACACACTTTACTTAAACCTAAAATAAGGAAGGTTGAATCGCTTCAGTTCCGTCTTCATTGAAAGATGTTGCTTGCGGTCGAGTGGCCAAAATTGCATCATCGGCTTGTTGTTCTCTTTCAGCATCTGGCTCCAACAGGTCAACTGAAAGAATCGGATACGTCGAAAGTCTGTTTCCAATAGCCTTCAATCCTTTTACAGAAATGAATTCCGGAAGACTTAACGTCTCGTCCATCTTATTCTGAGCCTGCTTAAATTTCTTGTTGAAGCGGATATAGACATTTGGGAAATGGTTCGTGGTAGCCACAGCCATTTTCGATTTCGGGTGATCCGTAATAAATCGAACAAGACCTTTACTTGGTTCAACCAAGAATCGCTTGACCATCCAAGTTTCCTTTTCCCCGTCGAAATAAACCGAGCTCATTGGCTTCTCTGGCAACCATTTTTCAACGGTTATCATATTATCTGGGAAGTGAATACTCAAGTCTGGCGCCAACAACTGATAGTCGCCCGATGATTGAATGACC
>JBJOON010000111.1:0-6300 GCA_046051235.1 Bacteroidota bacterium | reverse complement strand
TCGGTCATTTCATACATCATCTCATGCGGTTCTCCAACACTAAGTCCTCCGATAGCATTTCCGAATGCGCCTTTATTCGCAATGTACTCCGCGCTCTCTTTTCTTAAATCAGGAAATACGCTTCCCTGAACAATAGGGAAAAGAGCTTGCTCATAGCCATAAAGCGGATCTGTTTCATCTCGCAAGGGTAGGGCGGACATTCATCGAATGCCATGATGATATCCGCACCAATACTGCGCTGAATGTCCATTACGTTTTCAGGTGTGAACGTGTGCTTCGAGCCGTCGATATGTGATTTGAAAACAACCCCTTCAGGGTTTATCTTTCTGTTTTTTGAAAGGCTATAAACTTGATATCCTCCACTGTCGGTAAGAATAGGGCGGTCCCAATTCATGAACTTGTGAAGTCCGCCGGCTTGCTCGAGTATTTGAGTTCCAGGTCGTAGGTATAAGTGATAAGTGTTTCCTAAAATAATTTGAGCCTTTGTGTCTTCTTTCAAATCCTGCTGGGTCACGGCCTTCACAGAACCTATTGTTCCAACGGGCATAAATATTGGAGTCTGAATTTTTCCGTGAGGAGTTTCCAAAACTCCTGCTCTCGCTTTCGATAATTGGTCTTTCGCCTCTATTGAATATTTCATTTCTTCTTCACTTCAACTTTTGGTTTGTCTTCGATGATTTTTGTTTCCATCTGTGACAAATGTTCTAACCAATTTAAAATACCGTCTAAATCTTTTGATGAAATACTTGCCCGTTTGTTTTCTGAAGTACGTTCTGTCCATTTAATCTTGTTCTGTTTTATCGAGGCCTCAAGTCTTACTTCTATATCTGATTTACCTATTGTGTAGGACAAGTAATTGATTTTTTCCGAGAGGCTTGTGCGATCCAGGGTATTCCATTTCGACTGTGCATCTTCTCCGAGCATGCGTGCAGCAAGCAAATCTTGGCCATATTCTCTACCTGGGAAATTTAATCGGTTAATTAGAACACCACTGAAAGCTTCGCGACTGGCGCCGATTGCGTTCAAAGCCAAATAACCACCGAGGCCTTCTCCAAGGATATATGAATTTTCGGGTGTTAAATGATATTCTTTTTTTAGGAATTCATGAACGAGACTTATGTCTTCAGGGAATGAAGCCACCAAGTCAGAATATTTGAGTCCAATTTTAGGTCTAAAAGAATAACGGGTATTCCAAACGAAAACAGCGTACCCGTTTTGACAGAGGTGCTGAACCGTTGGATTGAATTGGTTGTCGTATGGAAGGAAAATGTTTTTGGGAATATAAATCACCAAGGGATAACTAGTTTTTTCGTCTTTGGTTGGAAGATACATTCTTCCAGTTTGAGGAGTTGTTTCACCCGTTTGAATTTGTGCAACCTCACTTGCGATAAAGGTTAAATTCTTCCCTTCATATTTATCCGAAGAAATGGGTTTCGCAGAATTACTTGTCCAAACAAAATATCGAGGCTTTATTGTTTCTCCTTGCAAGGAGAATAATGCGGTGTTACTTTTTTCAACGTAATCTATGAGTTGAATGGAAGAACCTTTAAAGCTTTCTCGAGCGAAAGTTAAAACTTTTTGAATCGTAGGATTTTTCGATTCTTGGTATTCAGCTGCATTGATGTTGTTTGTGGTTAGCGCAATGTCATTTCCAATAGTGAAAACATCTGTGCAACTCTCTCCGCTCTTATTGTTCAACGACTTAATTCCTGATTTCGATACCGCACAAGCGTATGTTGTGAGACTTTGAAAATTAGTGATCCCATAAAATACATCTCCTGTCGAGTTGCAGCCCTTTGTTTCGAAATAGTAATTAGAAGAAAATTCAAAGAGACTTTTTCCCAGTTTGTTATTTTCAATTGCATAAATTTTCGAAAGCATATTGCTGTGAACAGCTGCTCCAACAATTCCTTTCGATTTCGAAAAATACCATCCGAATACTTCTCCTGAAATTGTTCCCACATTGGAAAATTTCTTTGATGTGATTTCAAATTTCTCAATGGTTGAATTGCTTCCGCTTTGATTGCTGAAGAACGCTGCTGTTGCTGTAGATCCAATGAATTTGTTTGAAGGGATGTTTGCAACGACTTTGCTCGAAGAAATCTCAATGATGTCAAAAGAATAATTCTCTTTTTGAATTTGTAAGGCAATGAGTTGGTCATTGATAAAGAACACCTGTGATGCATATGCAATATTGCTCACTTTAATTTCAGTGGCTTTTCCAGATTGAACTTCAATTAAGCTCAAAGAAGTTTGATCTCCCGAAAATTGAAGCTTCACAAGCTTATCTCCAACTTCATTTAGATCCAATGAAAGAATTTGAGGCTCATTGAACAGAAATGATGAAGGGTAAACAGCGTGCGGTATTGCTACATTTTTCTTCGTTGATGAAGAAGGAGGGGTGACTTGCAATGCTTGCGCGAACACCGTCATTGGAGCCACAACTCCAATTGAATAAAGGAAAATGGAAATTATCTTTTTCATTTTTCAAATTTAGTGAAGGATATGCAGAATAGAGTTATTCACAATCAAAAGGGGGATTTTTTGAAATTTGATATGAAATTTTCATTTGTGAACTGAAAAAGAGGGGGTATATTTGCCAAAAATTGTTAAAATTTTAAAAACACCCCCTTCAAAAGAGGGGTAATACCTAAAAATATGAGTTTAAGAAAAAACGCACAGCAAGAAATCAATAGTCGTATGCCAATGCCATTGGCTTCAAATGGACAAAGGATCAGCGAGTACTTCGGTGATAACGTATTCAACCCGCATAAAATGCGAGAATACCTTCCAGAGGATTTGTATGATAATTTGATGTCTTGTATTAATCAAGGAACTCGTATCGATAGAAATGTTGCCGATCATATTGCAGCAGGTATGAAAGAGTGGGCAATCAGCAAAGGAGCAACACACTTCACACACTGGTTCCAACCTTTAACAGGAGCAACAGCAGAAAAGCATGACAGTTTCTTCAAGCCACTTGGAGATGGAAGGGCTATTGAAAAGTTTGAAGGAACCATGTTGGTTCAACAAGAGCCAGATGCTTCTTCATTCCCGAACGGAGGTATTCGTAACACATTCGAAGCACGCGGATATACATTGTGGGATCCGTCTTCGCCAGCCTTTATCGTTGGAAACACCTTGTGTATACCAACAATCTTCATTTCATATACGGGTCATGCGCTCGATTATAAGATGCCTTTGATTAAGGCACTTCATGCGGTCGACGTTGCTGCAACAGCGGTTTGTCAGTACTTTGACAAAGAGATAAACAAGGTGAATACAACCTTAGGATGGGAGCAAGAATTCTTTTTAGTTGACTCAGCACTTCACAAAGCTCGTCCAGACTTGGCTATGACCGGACGTGCGTTGTTTGGCCATAAGCCAGCAAAGGGCCAGCAATTGGAAGATCACTATTTTGGAAGTATTCCAGAGCGTGTGTTGGCATACATGAAAGACTTCGAATACGAAGCTCATTTGCTAGGTATTCCAGTAACAACGCGTCACAATGAAGTTGCGCCAAACCAATATGAGGTGGCTCCAATGTTCGAAGAGGCAAACTTGGCGAACGACCACAATCAATTATTAATGGACTTATTGAAGAAAATCGCACAGAAGCATAACTTCAACGTGCTTCTTCACGAGAAGCCATACGAAGGTGTTAATGGAAGCGGAAAGCACAACAACTGGGCGCTTTCAACTAACACAGGTGTGAACCTACTTCGTCCAGGAAAAAATCCCAAATCGAATCTTCAGTTCTTAACCTTCATGGTCAATACGGTTGCGGCAATACACGAGAACGCAGATGTTCTCCGTGCTTCTATTGCAACAGTTGGAAACGACCATCGCTTGGGCGCAAACGAAGCTCCTCCAGCAATCATGAGCTGCTTTTTAGGAGAGCAGTTGAATGCTATGCTTGATAATCTTGAAAAGAACATCAAGGCTGGAAAGATGACTCCAGAAGATAAGACTGAATTGAAATTGAATATCGGGAAGTTGCCACAAGTTCTTCTCGATAACACAGACAGAAACAGAACTTCTCCATTCGCATTTACCGGAAACAAATTTGAATTCCGCGCGGTAGGTTCTAGTGCGAACTGTGCAAATGCAATGATCACCTTGAACACCATTGTTGCCAATCGTCTTATTCAATTCAAAAAAGACGTTGACGCGCGTATTGCAAAAGGAGATGATAAGGACGAAGCAATTCTAAAAGAACTTCAACGCTTAATCAAACAAAGCAAGGCTATTCGTTTTGAAGGAAATGGATATGGAGACGAGTGGGTGAAGGAAGCCGCGAAAAGAGGTTTGTCTAATTTGAAGGATACTCCATCTGCTTTGAAAGTTTGGAAAGACAAGAAGGTTATTGCAATGTTCGAAAAGTTGAATGTCTTAACAAATGAAGAAATTCACTCTCGTTATGAAATCGAGGTAGAGAACTACGCTCGTCGTCGCGAGATTGAGGCTGAAATCGTTGTTGACATGGCAGTGAACCAAATTATTCCAGCTGCTTTGAGATATCAAAGTGAGTTGATTAACAATGTTCAGGGCTTGAAAGCAGTATTAGGAGCAAAAGAGTTTAAGGAATTAACTAAGACTCAATTAGGTTTGATAACTGAAATCTCTAAGCATGTGAACGGTCTGAAAGCTTGCACAGAAGGAATTGTTGTGGAACAAGGAAAGGTTAATCACAGCAATACCGAGAAAATGGCTGACATCTATTGCCACAAGATTAAACCGTTGATGGATGCTGCTCGTGATGCCGCTGATGCTTTGGAGCAAATCATTGACGACAATGCTTGGCCAATTCCAAAAATGCGTGAGTTACTGTTCACTTGCTAACTAGGTATTTAGATAATTGCGATTTTATGAGGAAAATTCACTTTTTTGATTATTTTCGCAGATACTAACTTTTAACTGGACTAAAACATTACGTATGAGATTTTTCAAATCTATCTTGGTTTTGTTTGTTTGTTTGTCAACGGATTCGTTGGTAAGCGCTCAAAATAAAAAGATTCAACAGGCAGATATTGAGTTTGTTGGACAGGGGTATAACCAAGCTGCCACACTTTACATTGCAGAAGTTACCAAAATCAAGAACATCGATGAAAAAGCTCGTGTTCTTTATAACATTGCTGAGTGTTATAGAAATACCAAGCGCTATGACAAGAGTTTAGATTACTACGATAAGGCTATTAATGCCAAGTACGACAAGAAAACACCTGATGTATATCTGAACTACGGTATTGCGTTGCAAGAAATGGATCGTTTGGAAGATGCAATTGTTCAATATAACAAATACAAAGAGCGTGGTGGAAATGCAGCTCTTGCAGACATGCGCATTCAAACGTGCACCAACGCTGCAACTGCAAAGAAAACGAGTGCTAAATCTCGATACGTAGTAGAGAATGTAGAGTTCTTGAATTCTTCTGAAGAGGATTTTGGTTTGGCTTATGGTTCAAAAAAATGGGATGAGTTCGTTTTCACTTCAGCCAGAAAAGAAGCTGTTGGTAGTGGGTTAAGTCCAATCAATGGAGATGAGTTCAAAGATGTTTTTGTTACTAAATTAGATAAAAAGTTTAAGTTTCAAGGTGCTCCAATGCCAGCTAGCATTACGGTAAACACAGAAGCTCACGAAGCGGCAGGCTCATTCGACAAAGATTACAAGACCATGTTCTTCACACGTTGTGGTTTCGATAAGAATGGAAGAATGGGTTGCGATATTTACACTGCTAACAAGCAAGGAGACAACTTTGGGACAGCGGAGTTAATTAACATTATAAACAGAGAGTCGGATGATTCTTCTCGTGTTGGTCAACCGTGTCTTTCACCAGATGAGCAAACATTGATTTTCGCCTCGAACATGCCAGGTGGCAAAGGCGGAAGAGATTTGTGGTATATGACTTTAGACAAGAAATCAAAGAAATGGTCTAATCTTACAAACCTTACTTCATTAAACACTGCAGGTGATGAGTATTATCCATACATGACGGAAGATGGAACGTTGTACTTTGCTTCTAACGGATACCCTGGATTAGGTGGCTTGGATATTTTCAAGGCAAAGAAAACAGGAGAAATGGTTTATGGCGATGTAACAGCAATGCCAGCTCCAATTAACTCAGCATCTGATGACTTCGCATTTATTTTAGATAAGAAGCCTGTATTAGACAACGTATTGATGGAAGGTGTTTTCGCATGTTACTTCTCTTCTAACCGTCCAGGTGGAAAAGGGAAAGACGATATCTGGCATGCATATGAGCGTCCTTTGGAGTTCACTATGACAGGTACAGCTTACAACAA
>JBJOON010000110.1:0-6182 GCA_046051235.1 Bacteroidota bacterium | reverse complement strand
ATCTGAGCACTATGTAGTGGCATTGGTTGATACGAAAAAAATCAATTTGAATAAGGCGAATGCAGCAGCATCAGATTTTACTAAGACATACTTCTCTGGTTTCGATTACAAAGTGAGTAAAACCATGTTCAACGAACAAACAACTTTCATTTTAGTTAAGTCCTTTGCTAATTTGAAAGATGCCAGAGATTATTTTACTACTTTTGTGAGTGACAACGATTTAATTAAAGAATTAGATCTTGCTAAAAATGAGAAATTCATAATAACCAAACAGAATTATCTTGAGTTATTTCGCTCTAAAGACTTTAAAGGTTATTTAGAGTTTTTTACCAAAAACTATTGAACTATGTTATCAAAAGGGAGCACATCTGCAAGACCTTCAGAATCATCTTCTGAAAATGCAATCAACAGAATTGTTGAAGGAACAGTAATCGAAGGGGAGATCCGTTGCGAAAGTAATATTCGTATCGACGGCGTTTTCACCGGAAATATTGGTACAAAAGGTAGATTAGTCGTAGGCCCTACCGGAAAAATCGACGGTAACGTGATTTGTCAGAATGCCGAAGTCGAAGGGTTTGTTAAAGGAAAATTAAACGTGCAGCAATTACTTTCGTTGAAGAGCACTGCGCGAGTTGAAGGCGATATCTTCACAGATAAGTTGGCTATTGAACCAGGAGCAGCATTTTCAGGAGCTTGTTCTATGGGTCAAAAACCAAAGGATGCGCCTAAGCCTGGTACTCCTGGAGCTCCAACAACCCCTTCTTCAAAATAATTCGTATTAATCCGTCTATTTTAAAATACTCGTCATTAGCCACTCAAATGGCGTTAACCATTGGTGTGGGGGTGTGGGGAGGTCGTAAATTAGACGAGTATTTTCAAAATGAAAAGCCAATGTTAACATTGGTTTTTTCTGTTTTAGGTCTAGCCGTATCGTTGATTGTTGTTATCAGAAGCGTGTCAAAGAAATGAATCGATTTATTTTTTCTAATGTGATTTTCACTCTGCTGTGCATGAGTGTCATTTATTTTTCAAGTTTGAAATGGACCATTCCATTAACATTTATGGTTGTTCCAGTTGTTTTTGCCGTGTTGAACGTAATTATGTTCAAATGGGTGAAAGGTGCCGTTGACAAATCTCCCATGAGATTTGTCAATGCATTTATGGCCACTGTAACGGTGAAATTACTCTTTACCGCAGCGGTTGTGGCTGTATTAATTGTCTTGTATCCCGCGTCGAAAGCGCCATTGGCGTTAGGGACTTTCTTTATTTATCTAGGGGTTACTGTTATACTTTCGAGGGCCTTGCTAAAGATTAAGTAAGTATTCGAAAAGTTTTTGTAGAAAAAATTTCGTACGTGCGTAGTGTTGATTACTTTTGCACCGCCAAAAACGGGTATGTGATGGTGAGACTATATCAAATTCTTTTCATAATAGGATTCTTAGGAATAACATCGGTTGCTATTGCGCAGCACGAAGGTCATACCTCTGAACCAGTTGCTCATGATCAAGTATCGGTTGAACAACCTGTGCATGCTAATACTGATGCACACGCAGACACAACAGTTCACGCAGCTCATGGCGAAGCAGTTCACGGCGAAGAACATGCTAAAGAAGAGTTTCAAATTGGTGAAATGATTATGCATCACATTTCAGATGCCCATCAAATTCACCTAGGAGGAAGCCTTTATATTCCACTACCAGTTATTATTCTTCATGACGGACATTTAGATATTTTCTCTTCAAGCAATTTTTACTCGGTTAACGAGCACGGAGAATTAGATTATCACGATTATAAAGGATACCGCAATCATCACGAGATGATCGAATTTGTTGGTGAAAATGCTTCTCACGATGCGCATGGACACAAGGTAATGGATTTTTCCATCACTAAGTCTGTATTCGGAATGATGTTGGTGATTGTGTTAATGATTATCCTTTTCCGCTCTGTAGCGAACAAGTATAAGCGTAACGCGGGAAAGGCACCTTCAGGATTCCAAAACATGATTGAGCCATTCATCTTGTTTGTACGCGATGACATTGCATTGCCAAGTTTGGGTAAAAAGAAGGCTGCACGTTACACACCATTCTTATTGACTGTTTTCTTTTTCATTTGGATGTGTAATATCTTGGGTCTTATTCCATTCCTTGGAGGATTCAACATTACAGGTACATTGAGCATTACCTTGGTGTTGGCTGCAATCGTATTCATCATTACAAGTGTAAGCGGTAATAAGCATTACTGGGGTCACATCTTCTGGCCTCCAGGAGTACCTGGTTTTGTAAAAGTTATTCTTGTTCCGATCGAGTTCATGAGTATCTTCATTAAGCCTTGCGTATTGATGATTCGTTTAACCGCGAACATCACTGCGGGTCACATTATTATTCTTGCATTCGTAGGTCTTGCATTGATGTTTGGACAACAAAGTCCAGCTGCCGGATACGGTGTAGGAGTAGGATCAGTATTATTTATGGCATTCATGTATTGCTTGGAAATGTTGGTAGCATTTCTTCAAGCATATGTATTCACCTTGTTGGCAGCGTTGTATTTCGGCGATGCGACACAAGATCATCACCATGAGCATGAGCACGATCATGATCATGAAATTCAACACGCACACTAAATTGTAAATTCTCAACTCAAAAAATAAACAACATGGAATTTGTAAATCTCTTAATGGAAGCAGGCATGGGTCAAGGATTGGCCGGAATCGGAGCAGGTATCGCAGCAATCGGTGCTGGTATCGGCGTAGGTAAAATCGGTGGTTCAGCGCTTGAAGGAATGGCTCGTCAACCAGAAGCAGCTGGTGACATGCGTTCAAACATGATCGTTGCAGCAGCGTTGGTAGAAGGGGTAGCTCTTTTCGCTGTTATCGTTTGCTTGTTAGTAGCTTTAGGTTAAACATAGGCGCTAAGCGCTAAACACACATATATCCATGGAAGGATTACTTAGTGTATCCGTAGGTACCGTATTTTGGGCCTCGGTTGCTTTCTTGTGCGTGCTTGTCATTATGAAAAGAATGGCATGGGGACCTATCATGAGTTCGTTAAAGGACCGTGAGGAAGGTATCGCTAACGCATTGCGTCAGGCTGATCTTGCTAAGGAAGAAATGAGTCGTTTACAAGCGAGCAACGAGGATCTTCTTCGTGAAGCACGCAACGAACGCGACCGTATCTTAAACGAAGCGAAGGCTATGTCAGATAAAATGCGTAACGATGCTGTTGGTCGTTCTCAAGAAGAAGCAAATCGCATTATTGCTAAAGCTCAAGCTGAAATCGAAAATCAAAAACAAGCGGCTATCACTGATTTGAAGAATCAAGTGGCAGACCTTTCAGTTCAATTGGCTGAAGTGTTATTGAAAGATTCGTTAACAGAAGAGCAAAAGCAGAAAGCGTTGAACCATTCGTTAATTAAGGAATTCGGAGCTAATTAATATGTCAAACATTCGCCTGTCATCGCGTTACGCGAAATCGTTGATTAACCTTGCTGCAGAGCGAGGAGAGACAGATGTCTTGTTGAAAGACATGTTGCATATCTCTGCCAGCATTCGTGCGAGTAAGGATTTGCAAGTTATGTTGGCTAGTCCAGTTATTAGCGGTGATAAAAAACTCAGAGTATTGTTTTCAGTATTTACTGAATTGAACAAGACCACTCATTTGTTTGTCGAGTTAATCGTAAGCAAGGGACGTGAAAGTGATTTGGGTGAAATAGCTCAATCATTTGTTCAACAAGTGAAGTCTGGAAGAAATATTTTCGATGTGGAATTGATTTCAGCGGTTCCTGCCGATGACGCCCTTCGTGCCGAAGTTTCAAAGGTTGCAAAGAGCATTTGTGGTGGTGAAGTTGAAATCACTGAAAAAGTTGATTCAGATTTAATAGGTGGATTTATTCTACGTGTAAACGGAATGGAATACAATGCATCGGTTTCAGGTAAACTGAAAAAAGTTAAAAAAGATTTTTCAAAAAACCCGTTCGTCCCAGCGTTATAGTGGGATTAAAAACTATTTGTTATGGCAGACATTAAACCTGCGGAGATTTCAGCAATCCTTAGAGAACAGTTAGCTGGTTTAAAGACCGAGACTGAGTTGCAAGAGGTAGGTACCGTTCTTCAAGTTGGAGATGGTATTGCGCGTATTTACGGTCTTTCGAATGTTCAATCAGGAGAGTTGATTGAATTTGAAAATGGCGTTCAAGGTATTGCCCTAAACCTTGAAGAAGATAACGTGGGTGCTGTATTGTTAGGTCCTTCTGGAGAATTGAAAGAAGGTGCTAGCGTAAAGCGCACAGGAACTATCGCTTCTATCAAGGCCGGAGAAGGAATGCTAGGTCGTGTTGTAAACACACTTGGTGAGCCTATCGATGGAAATGGTCCTATTACTGGTGAATTGTATGAAATGCCGCTTGAGCGTAAAGCTCCAGGGGTTATCTACCGTCAGCCAGTAAACGAGCCACTACAAACAGGTATCAAAGCTATCGATGCGATGATTCCAATTGGACGTGGTCAGCGTGAGTTGATTATTGGTGACCGTCAAACAGGTAAAACAACTGTTGCGATTGACACCATCATCAACCAAAAAGAATTTTACGACAAAGGAGAGCCTGTATATTGTATTTACGTTGCTTGCGGACAGAAAGGTTCTACCATTGCTGGTACTGTAAAGACGTTGCAAGACGCAGGTGCTATGGCATATACAGTAGTTGTTGCAGCAACAGCTTCTGATCCGTCGCCACTTCAATTCTACGCTCCATTCGCAGGTTGCGCAATTGGAGAGTATTTCCGTGATACTGGTCGTCCAGCATTGATTGTTTATGATGATTTGTCTAAACAAGCGGTTGCTTACCGTGAGGTGTCTTTGTTGCTTCGTCGCCCACCAGGACGTGAAGCTTATCCTGGAGACGTATTCTACTTGCACAGCCGTCTTCTTGAGCGTGCTGCAAAAGTAAACGCTACTCAAAGTGTAGCTGAAAACATGAACGATTTACCAGCGAGCTTGAAGAACATTGTGAAAGGTGGTGGTTCATTAACAGCACTTCCAATTATTGAAACACAAGCGGGTGACGTTTCGGCGTATATCCCAACCAACGTAATTTCGATTACAGATGGACAAATCTTCCTTGAGTCGAACTTGTTCAACTCAGGTGTGCGTCCAGCGATCAACGTAGGTATCTCTGTAAGCCGCGTAGGTGGTTCTGCACAGATTAAGTCTATGAAGAAAGTATCGGGTACTTTGAAACTTGACCAAGCGCAATACCGCGAGCTTGAAGCTTTCGCTAAGTTCGGATCGGATTTAGATGAAGCTACCAAGTCTGTACTAGAAAAAGGTAAGCGTAACGTAGAGATTTTGAAGCAAGGTCAAAACAGTCCAATGACTGTTGAGAAGCAGGTTGCTATCATCTATTGCGGAACGAAAGGATTGTTGTCTCGTGTTCCAGTGGAAAAAGTTGGTGAGTTCCAAGAAGACTATTTGAATAGCCTTGAAATGAATCACAACGACACGTTAACGGCTATCCGCAACGGTAAGATTGACGATGCTGTAACTTCAGTATTGGAATCAGTAGCAAAAGATATTTCAGCGAGATACAACTAATTGTAAAGCGAAAAGAAGGACATGGCTAATTTGAAAGAAATCAGAATGCGTATTGTATCGGTAAACTCTACCATGCAAATCACTTCTGCCATGAAAATGGTGTCTGCGGCAAAATTGAGAAGAGCACAAGATGCCATTACTAAAATGCGTCCGTATGCTCAAAAGCTTCAGGAAATTCTTTCGAACGTAAGTTCTTCTGAATCGAATTCAACATTCAGCCAACAGCGTGACGTTAAGAGCACGCTGGTGGTTGCTATTACTTCTAACCGTGGTTTGTGCGGTGGATTCAACAATAACGTTATTAAGGAAATCCGCAATATCGTTAAGACCAATCCAAACGTTCATGTATTGTCTTTAGGAAAGAAAGCTTTCGACAATTACAAGAAAACAACCATGCACACTTCAGAAGGTTTCGGTGAAACGCCTTATGATATCTTCGATAAACTTACTTTCAACAACGTAAGTGCAATTGCGAACACCATTATGGATCAATTCGCAAGTGGTAAATACGATAAGGTAATTTTGGTTTACAATCGTTTTAAGAATGCTGCTGTTCAGATCATTGAGAACGAGCAATTCCTACCTGTACTTCCTCCA
>JBJOON010000109.1:0-6255 GCA_046051235.1 Bacteroidota bacterium | reverse complement strand
GTCCAGCTTAAACGAAGACTGTTTTGAGACATTTCCAAACCAGATGTAGCCACACCACCAGCGTTAGACGCTTTTCCTGGAGAGAACATTAATTTGTTTTCGTCGAATACAGCAATTGCTTCAGGAGTAGAAGGCATGTTAGCACCTTCAGCTACTGCAATACAACCGTTTGCTACCAATGCTTTCGCATCGTCACCGTTCAATTCGTTTTGCGTAGCGCAAGGAAGAGCAATGTCGCACTTCACGCCCCAAGGTGTTTTTCCAGCTACGAACTCACATCCGTATTTGGTTGCGTACTCTTGTATACGTCCGCGCTTCACGTTTTTCAATTCCATTAAGAAAGCAAGTTTCTCAGTATCAATTCCGTTTGCGTCGTAGATATATCCAGATGAATCTGAAGCAGTAACCACTTTAGCACCCAATTGGGTTGCCTTCTCAATAGCGTATTGTGCAACGTTTCCAGAACCAGAAACTACAACTGTCTTTCCGTTGAAGTCTTTTCCTTTCACCGCTAACATTTCTTGTGCGAAGTAAACTGTACCGTAACCTGTAGCTTCTGGACGGATCAAAGATCCACCCCAGTTGCGACCTTTTCCGGTTAATACACCGGTAAACTCGTTACGAAGACGCTTGTATTGACCGAACATAAATCCGATCTCACGTCCACCTACTCCGATATCACCCGCAGGAACGTCAGTGTCAGCACCAATGTGGCGAGACAATTCGCTCATGAAGCTTTGGCAGAAAGCCATAACCTCACGATCGCTCTTTCCTTTTGGATCGAAGTCAGATCCACCCTTACCACCACCCATTGGAAGAGTAGTCAAAGAGTTTTTGAATATTTGTTCGAAACCTAAGAATTTCAAAACAGACAAATTCACTGTTGGGTGAAAACGCAATCCGCCTTTGTAAGGACCAATTGCACTGTTGAATTCTACGCGGTATCCGCGGTTAACTTGAATCTCACCTTTATCGTCTACCCATGGAACACGGAAGATTAATGTGCGTTCTGGTTCAACAATACGTTCTAAGATTTTAGCATCCTTATACTTAGGATGGTTTTCCATAAAAGGAATAATGGCTTCCGCCACCTCGTGAACTGCTTGAAGGAACTCAGGCTCGTTCGGGTTCATTGCCCGAACTTTCGACATAAAGGCGTCAATTTGCGCTTGATGTTGTTGTGACATGATTTTCGATTTTATGGGGGCGAAGATACTACTCTTAACCATAGGTTGACAAAGGAAGCCTAAAATTTCATTCGAAAATAGATTTAGTGTTTCTTTGCACTCTATTTATATAGCTATGTGGGCAAAAATTGCTGCTTTTATTCTTCGTAACCGTATTCTACTCGGAGTTATTACATTGGCAATCACTGCTTTCATGGGATGGGAAGCTCGCAATGTCCGCATGAGTTACAAGTTTTCGGGTGTGTTGCCCCAAGACGACCCTACTTATGTTGAATATCAAGCCTTTACCAAGCAGTTCTCGGAAGACGGAAACGTTATGGTGGTGGGACTTAATGATCCTGAGATTTGGGAATTACAGAACTTCATTGCACTGAAGGAACTCGGGAATAGCCTTAAAAAAATTACCGTTCCTGTAGACACTATCATCAATGGTGTAAAAACAAGCGTCCCTCGAAACGTCGTCGATTCGGTATTCTCTATTGCTCATTGCTATGAGATGTACGCAGATACCACGGAAGAGCGTTTCCGCTTTCGACATATTTCAGATGGGAATTTAGAATCACAGGAACAGCTCGATTCAGTCAAACAAAAAATTCTTTCTCTTCCGTTTTATGACGGACTTCTTTATAAGTCGAAGTCTGATGCCACGCTCATGATGATTTTCGTGAACGGAAAACTATTCAATTCGGAATTCAGAGGAAATGCGGTTGACCAGATTGTTGAGAAAGTGAATCAGTTCTCGAAAGACACGTACGTTAAGACTTACATCTCGGGTTTACCTTTCATAAGAACACAGATGACCGCCAAGGTGAAGGCTGAATTGAAGTTCTTCACGCTGCTTTCGTTGTTGGTCAGTGCGGTGTTGCTGTTCATCTTCTTTAGAAGTGTTCGAGCAGTGCTTGTTTGCATGGTCATCATTGGAATTGGAGTTGTGGTGTCCATGGGAACCATTGCCCTCTTCGACTATCCGATTACCATGCTCATGGGACTTATTCCCCCTTTGATGATCGTTATTGGTGTTCCGAACTGCATTTATCTTTTGACGAAATACCACCAAGAGTTTATTCGTCATGGAAGTAAGATGCGTGCTATGACGCGTGTGATTCAAAAAGTTGGAGAAGCGGCTTTCATGATTAACGCCACGACTGCGGTTGGTTTCGCGACATTTATTTTTGTTGAAAGTGATTTGTTGAAGCAGTTCGGGGTCATCTCTGCATTGAATAGCATGTTGATGTTCTTCATTTCATTGATTGCGTTCCCAATTTTATTCTCGTACACTGCTGCACCGAAAGCACGTCATCTGATGCACCTCGATATGCGTTGGTTGTTCCACACGCTTGAAAACTTGGTAAAGATGATTACTAAGAACAGAGGAATCATTTATTTCGTTACGGTTGTCGTTACGGCCTTGAGTTTTTACGGAATGACCTTGGTGAAAACGACAGGAAATATCGTTGATGATCTTCCAGATGACGACCGCGTAATTACCGACTTGCATTGGTTTGAAAAGCACTTCGATGGTGTTATGCCTTTCGAAATAATGGTTGAGGCGAAGCGAGGTAAGATTACCAATCCAAAGACGATTGCACGTATCGATTCTTTGCAAGATGTAATGGATACCTTGCCAGGGGTTTCAACAAAAATCTCGAGATCCTTGTCAATAGCGGATGCGATTAAGTTTGCTAAGCAGGCCTATTACGATGGCGATCCGGAATATTACGATTTAATTAGTCGAGGCGAGCAACAATTCATTGGGCCTTATTTCGAGCAATCAGACAGCGCTGCTGAAAACTCGAACGCATCGAAATATTCGAATACCTTCCTTGACGATTCATTGAAGAAAACGCGCATTACTGCGCAGGTTGCGGATATTGGAACGCTTGCCATGGACTCGTTGTTGAACACGCTTCGTCCAGAAGTAACCAAACTTTTCCCAGACAGTTTGTACAAGGTAACCATGACGGGCACTAGCATAGTTTTCTTGAAAGGAACGACTTACTTGGTGAATAATTTATTCTCGAGTTTGCTCTTCGCTGTCGGGGTTATTTGCTTGCTCATGTGGGTGATGTTCCGCAGTTTGCGCATGTTGCTCATTTCGCTTGTACCGAATTTGATTCCTCAGTTTATCACTGCAGGTTGCATGGGTTTTTTTGACATTCCATTGAAGCCTTCAACCATTTTGGTGTTCAGTATTGCGTTTGGAATTACAGTAGACAACACCATTCACTTCCTGGCAAAGTACCGTCAAGAATTGCGTGAGCACAACTGGAACATTAAATTGTCGGTGCTTTCTGCTGTGAAAGATACGGGAGCAAGTATTCTCTTTACTTCAATTGTATTGTTCTTCGGATTTGGAATCTTTATCTTCTCTGAATTTGATGGAACGCGCGCATTGGGTATACTTACAGCTCTTACTTTGTTCACGGCTATGTTAACGAATTTGATTGTGCTGCCGGCCATGTTGTTATCGTTAGAGCATCATTTAAGCACCAAAGCGTTCGCTGAACCATTCATTCAGGTAATAGACGAAGAAGATGATCTTTCTTATGAGGCCTGGAGAATGCAGAGCATAGATCCTACACTTCCAGAGGACAGTTTAACAGGAGAATCGGAAGAGGATAAAGCTTAAATTATCGCGCTTCTTCGAAGACTTCGTTTACACTTTCTTCAAGAGCATTCAATTCGTTTACCACTTCATTCAGTGAATCGGCGGACACAGGCTGATTCGAGCCTTTCCATGAAGAAACAACGGTTTTCACTTTATGAATCGCATCTTGAATGCGCGCTTTCGCTTGCATCCATTTCGAAGTTCTAGCATCTGAATTGCCCGAGTGGGTATTCATTTCGTAACGTTCAGCAGCGTTTAACAGACAAACGCGAAGATCATTTTCATTCCAAGGTTTAGCAACATAGCGATAAACCTGACCACGATTGATTGCATCGATTACCGCTTCAATATCTGCATATCCGGTAACAAGGATGCGCACAGCGTTTGGAAAATCGTTTAGCGTAAGTTCAAAAAACTCTACACCGCTTAACTCAGGCATTTTCTGATCGGAAAGAATAATGGGAACTTCGTTCGCATTCAGATATGCAACGGCTTCTTGCGGAGAAGTTGTCGTAAATACATCGAACTCTCTTCTGAAGAGTGCTTTAAAAGCAATGAGGTTATTTTCTTCGTCGTCGAGATAAAGTACTTTAATCATATCGGTCATGGGTTCTTAGAATCGGTAGGTAAAGTTATAAGAAAAGTAGTGCCTTCGTTTGCTTTACTTGTGAACGAGAGTTGACCATTGTGTTCACCAACAATTCCTGCTACTATGCTTAGTCCAAGCCCCGTACCTTCTCCAACATCTTTTGTTGTGAAGAATGGTTCAAATATTTTCTCTTGAATTTCCATTGGAATGCCGTTTCCGTTGTCTTGGATTTCAATGCAAATTTTATTTTCATTCAAGAATGAGCGAACGTTTATTACACGATCAATTGGTTGTCTTCCTGGAAGACGAGTTGCTTGAACGGCGTTTGTGACCACGTTCATAAACACTTGAGAAAGTTTACCTGGATAGCATTTTATTTTCGGTATGTTTTCTCCCAACTGAACATTGAGTGTTACCTCTGCCTTGGTCATATTTTTCATCACTACGAGTGTTGAATGAAGGCATTCGTTAATGTCGGCTGAGACCAATTCATTTCTGTCCATTCGCGAAAACACTCGGAGACCTTTTACTATCTCTGCGGTACGCTTAGAGCCATCTTCAATACCGTTTAAGAGTTGTTGAATCTCCTTTTTGAGGTAATCAACATCGAGTTTTGTGTACTGCGTTTTTAGATGATTGATTTGTGCGAGCAGATCTTTGTTTTCGTCGATTTTCGCTAATTGTGAAAGAAGATCTAGAATTTCATCAATGTCGCGTTTAAGTGGACCGACGTTCGATTGAACGAAGTTGATGGGGTTGTTTATTTCGTGTGCGATACCCGCTGTCATCTGTCCAATTGACGCCAATTTCTCTGACTCAACGAGTTGTTGTTGTGTCATGCGGAGGTCGTTCATTGCGGTGTGCAATTCGGTATTTCGGTTTTCGAGATCGGCGGTACGCTCGTGAACTTTTTTCTCGAGTTGAATATTTTGTTCTTTGACTAGTCGTTCGTTTTCTTTCATGGCTGCGAACGCCTGTTGTTGTGAAAGTTCTTTTTCTTGCTTCAGCACGTTAATGCGATCTGCCAGCGCAAATGACAGCAACAAAATTTCCACCACCGACCCCACTGGCAACGCGAAGTTTGTGAAAGCGTTGAAGGGGAGTATTCCGAAGTCTTTGAGTGCAAATACCGTAACACCAATTAAAAAGAATGACCAAGCAAATAAGAAAAATCGCGCTTGTCTATTACCCCCTCTGATTGCATATATAGAGGCAACAACTAACAAAAGTGAGACACTCGCATTCAAGTTTATTATTTGATAACTTACTGTTGGTAGAGAAAAACACAAAAGAAGAAGACTCAAAGTATATAAAAAAATTGAAAGTATTGATATCTTATAAACCCAATTACAATAGCGCCTAGTATGTAAAAATGAGTTTGCAAAAACGATTGTTGAAACACCGCTTAGCGCTCCTAATATTTGAGTGTCGTAAACAGCAAAAATAGATTGTCTGTCATAGAACCATTCAGTGAGCTTTCCTCCAAAATGGAGTTGCACTAAGCCAATGAAAATAGTGGCAATAACGTATATCAGATATAAAACATCAGCTAAAGAAACAAATAGAAATAAATTATAGAGTATTATGGAAACAAAAATTCCTGCGAAAAACAAGTAAAAGGCATCCTTAATTTTGTTGTCATTTAAAATTGTAGTTTCATCGGATACAACAATCGGCAATAAAATTTGCTCTCCCGACAATATTTTAATTTGAAAATCTTGATGCTTGAGTGTATCAGCTAATTTGAATTGCTGAGTACCTTTTTGATAATCCTCATCTGATAATATTACTCTTCCTGCATTATCAGTAACAGAAAAATAATCATAAGAATGAGACCTAAAAAATAAAATACTCCCATTAGGATTAACTAT
>JBJOON010000108.1:0-6283 GCA_046051235.1 Bacteroidota bacterium | reverse complement strand
TCTGGACACCCAATTTAGGATTGAGCAATGCGAACATTCACAATCCAAATGCTTTTATTGAAACAACTTCAACGTACTATGTAACAGTTGCCGATGGCGACTGCATTCAGCAAGACAGTGTAATGGTTCGTGTGGTTGATTTTGTGTGTGGAAGGCCAACTGTGTACGTTCCGAATGCCTTCACTCCGAATCTCGATCAAGCAAACGAATGGTTGTATGTGAGAGGAAACTTCATCACAGAATTGAACTTCAAGGTCTTCGATCGCTGGGGTGAATTGGTTTTCGAGACCCAAGATCAAAGTGTTGGTTGGAACGGCTATTATAAAGGGAAGAAAGTAGATCCGGCTGTTTTTGTGTATTATCTCCGCACAGTTTGTGAAGGTGGTGAAATATATTTCGAAGAGGGAAATATTACGGTGCTAGAATAACATCAGAATGAGAAACGAGAACAGAATGAGAAACGGAATGAGAATGAGAATGCTAGCATTCTTATTTGCGTTCTCGTATTGTTCTTTCGCTCAGGATATACATTTCAGTCAGTTCGATCAGGCAATGCTTTGGCAGAACAGCGCTCAGGTTGGTGCGTTCATTGGGCAATTTCGATTTACTGCGAATCAACGGAATCAATGGCGAAGTGTGACAACACCTTATCAGACGTTTGGGTTTTCTGCTGAAGCTAAAGAGTTCAATGCTAAGCCTTGGTCTTTCGGATTGAATGCAGGAAGTGATGTTGCGGGAGATTCTCGTTTCAGGACATCTCAAGTGCATTTGCACGCGGCGCATACGTTGTATAAGCCAAATGACAGCTTAGAAATTAGAGGAGGAGGTTCACTCGGAATTACTTCACGTGGATTCGATCCGAGTGCCTTGGTTTATGATTCTCAATGGAATGGATTGAGCTTTGATCCAAATCTTTCCAACAATGAAACCTTTGCCACTACGACGAGAGTTTATCCTTCTGTTGGATTGGCTGTTTTCATTCAGAAACAAGAAAATAAATTTCGCTGGAATGCAGGGTATTCCTTGAACAATATCACGCGTCCGAAACAAAGTTTCATGGAAGACGATGCTGTCGTATTGGATATGCGTCATTCTTTTCAAGCGAGTGCCCGAATGCCCATCAATCAATTGTATGAAGTTGAAGTAGTGTCGCTTTTTCAGCGACAAGGTAAAATGAAAGAGTTGGTTTTAGGTCCTCGCGTGTACTACAAACTCCCTTCAGAGAAGTGGGAGAACCAACGCGTATTTGCCGGAATTCACGGGCGTTTTCGAGATGCTGCATGGATTGAAATGGGAGTTGAATACAACGAATGGCGCGTGGGAATGTCTTATGATTTAAATACATCAGCCTTACGTCCGGCCAGCACAGGAAGAGGAGGTTTTGAGTTTTCCATTGTCTATATAGTTCCGCCAAAATTGAAGCACGGCACCTTAAAAAAGGTGTGTGTTCCGTATTACTAAAAACAATTGTATTTTTGTAGGTATAGATTTTACCTATGAACTTTCAACAGCTCGAATACATTGTCGCTTTAGAGAAACATAAGAATTTTGTTGCCGCCGCAGCGGCCTGTTTTGTCAGTCAGCCAACCCTTTCCATGATGGTTAAGAAGTTGGAAGAAGAGCTTGAGATTGTGATTGTTCGAAGAGGCGCACAACCTCTAGAATTTACCGAAGAGGGAACGTTGTTGTTGAATCAAGCTAAACGAATTTTAGCTGAACAGCAAATGATGCGTGAGATTTCGAAAGAGATTTCGAAAGGTCTCGATGGTGAAATTCGCATTTCGGTTATTCCTTCATTGGCCTCGACTGTCGTTCCCAATTTCATTAAGAACATTGAAAGTGGAGATCATGATTTGAAAATTAGTATACAAGAACTGCCTACAGAGAAAGCTTTGGTAGCTTTAACGCAAGGCGATATTGATCTCGCCATTCTTGCGACAGAAAGTGATTCTTCCGTTTATAATTCTCATCCCATCTACGAAGAAGAGTTTGTGGCTTATGTGTCACCCTTAGAAAAAATGCCCGCGAGGAAATTCATTCAGCCGAAACACATTGCTTCCGAAAAGTTGTGGTTCCTATCGGAAGAACATTGTTTTCGCGAGCAGGTTTTGGAGGTGTGCAGTTTCAAAAAGAAAAAGAAATCGAAGATTAGTTATGACGCCGGAAGTATTCAAACGCTTATACGATTAGTCGATGAGAACGGAGGAATGACTTTGGTTCCTGCTGCCTCGACGCAGTTTTTATCTGCAAAGCAACGTGCCAATGTGCGTGAGTTTGCGCCGCCTGTGCCTGTGCGTTTGGTGCAATTGACAAGTTTGAAAGACTATCCGCGCAAGCGCGTGGTATCCTTTGTGGTAGAGGCCTTAAATCCTTCCGTAAAATGAAATTGAATTATTCGCAATTACCTACGGAGTTTTATTCAAGGGCTACGACGTTGAAATTTGAAAAAGCCAAACTTGTTTTTTGGAACGAAAGGTTTGCTTCTAAATTTCCCATTGGATTTTCATCTAACGAATTTCTGTCAATGGTTCGTGGTGAGAACTCTTGGTTGAAGGAGCCAATAGCTATGGCTTATGCTGGACACCAGTTTGGACATTTCAATGTTCTCGGAGATGGAAGAGCTGCATTGGTAGATGAATGGAAGAATAAGGAAGGTAATCTTTTCGATCTACATTTGAAGGGAAGCGGCGAAACTGTCTATTCGCGTCGAGGAGATGGAAGAGCAACGCTGAAGGCAATGTTGCGTGAAGCCATTATGAGCGAAGCCATTCACGCATTGGGAATTCGAACAACCAGAACATTGGCTGTTGTGGATACGGGAGATTTTATTCATCGCAATGGAATGGAAAAAGGAGGAATGCTGGCGCGCATGGCATCGAGTCACTTGCGCGTGGGGACATTTGAGTATTCGCTTGTTCAAGATGATGTAAACAAGTTGAAGGCTTTGTCAGATTATACAATTGCGCGTCATTATCCGCGTTGTGCGAGTTTCGAAAATCCGTATTTAGAGTTGTTGAAGGAAGTTGTTCGTGTGCAAATTGAATTGATTGTTGATTGGATGCGTGTGGGGTTTATTCATGGAGTCATGAATACCGATAATATGAGTATTGCGGGGGAGACAATAGATTATGGTCCGTGCGCATTTATGAATGTGTACAAAGCCAACACATGTTTCAGTTCTATTGATACACAGAGAAGATATGCCTTTGCCAATCAGCCAGGTATTGCGCGATGGAATTTGTGGGTTTTCGCGAACAGTCTTATGCCGTTGATTCATGAGAACGCAAAGGTGGCCAAAGAAATGGCCATTGAAGTGATCGATGCTTTTCCAACACACTTTGGAGAAGCATATTTTTCCATGATGGGAAGAAAATTAGGTGTTGAAATTTCAACGCAAGTAGGAAGAGAATGGGTGGAAGAATTCTTGGAAATCATGGAAGAAACGCAATCAGATTACACCAACTCATTTTTGTTTTTGGAAGGGAAGGAGGCGGGTGAAGTTCATTTGTCTGAAAGTTCGCGCTTTCAAAATTGGCTTTCAAGAAAAGATAGTTTTCCGAAAGTTGCAATTGGAAATTCAAATCCGATTGTTATACCTCGAAACGAATGGGTGGAGCGCGTGCTGAATGAAGCCGTAGAAAACAACAATTGGAAATTGTTCAACGAATACCAAGAAAGACTTCAGCGTCCGTATGAATCATCATTGGAAGAAGATGTTTTTTCAACCTTCAATCCCAAAAATGATTTGAGTTTTAAAACGTTTTGCGGGACGTAGATTATCCCCCAAAAACCTTCTTCAATAATTCTGAAGTGCGCGCAATCGGATCTTTGCGGATCAGTAATTCTTCTTCAGCAACCTTTACGAACAGACCGTCAATGGCGCGTTCTGTTGCGAATTGAACCAGATCTGGATTAACTTTTTCCACCATTGGAATTTTGTTGTAGCGAGTAATTACGAACTCCCAGTTTTTTGTAGCGCCCACTTTGTCGAGCGAGGTTTTAATGATGGGTTTGAAAGCTTCTACCAATGCAGCACGTGTTTTCGATTTCAAATATTCTGTCCCAGCGTTTTCTCCACCTTTAACAATGTTTATCGCATCGGTAATGGTCATGTCTGAAATAGCGCGAATGAAAATGTCTTTCGCCGCGCTGCCTGCATCTTCCGCCGCGCGATTGAGTGATAGAATGACATCGTCACATTCTTTATTCAATCCTAAACTGCGGAGCTTGTCTTCAACTTTCTTCGCGTCGGGAGGGAATGGAATTTTGATTTTCGGATTGCCAAAATAACCGTCTGTTTTAGAAACGATCTCCGTTCCTTTCGTCGCACCCTTGCTCAGTGCTTCCTTCAAGGCTTTTCCGGCTTCTTCTTCTGTGAAGCCCGATTGAGTGGCTGTCTGTTGAAGCTTTTGTTCGGCTTGTTTCTTCAGGTCTTTGAGACTTTGTGCGTTGATATTGGAAGACAGCGCAATAAGAAGGGCGGAAAGAGTAATTACTTTGTTCATGTGCTAAATTTAGTTGTTTCAGTGAACACAAAGCGAGATTAACAATAATTCGACCAGAATATTATATTCGCATTATGACAAAATTAGATTCCCTTTTAAATGAATATGCCGAGAGTCATCAGAATGCTTTGAATAAGTCTATTCATTACATCTGTGTTCCTCTCATTTATTTTTCAATTGTTGGAATGCTCTTCGATTTGAAGTTCATGGAGTGGAAGGGAGTCGAAATACGTTGGGTGTATTTCATCTTGTTGCTCGTAATGATATACTATGCGCGTCTGAAATTTCAACTCATGCTGGTGATGCTTGCCTTCAGTTTGCTATGTATTGGAGTAAATCTGTTCATCGCTTCGTTGAATACAATGCCGAGTTTTTATATTTCTTTGATTGTATTCGTGCTTGCTTGGATTGGGCAGTTTTACGGACATAAAGTAGAAGGGAAGAAACCCTCATTCCTGAAGGATCTGCAATTTCTTCTCATTGGTCCCGCATGGATTCTTTGGAAGAGATAGGTCTTTCTTCCCCCTCTCTTAACTTCTCTTACCCTCTCTTACTTTTTCTTAAAGTTTGCTCAACACCTTCGCGCGTAATTCCGCATCTTTCGAATCGGTCAATTGCTCCAACTCCGCAGCTTCATTCATTAATTTTTCGGTGAACGCTTTGTCTGAAATTCCACCTGCGTTCACGCGCACATTGTAACAAGCACCCAGCACAGCAGTGCGGATAGCCAAAGCACCTACGCCTGCGTCTGTTACTGAATTCGGATTACCTATTTCAATCATGGCTTCACAAACTTCAAATGCTTTGAAGGCAACACGAGCCGTTCTCATTGGAATTTCCATCGCGTATTTTGAAGCCGATTGAATGGCCTCTGTTCGAGCTGCTTTTTCTTCGTCGTTGTTTTTCGGTAGACCGAAAGCTTCCATGATTTTATTGAAAGACTGCGTGTCTTCATCTACCAACCAATTCAATTCATCTTGAATTTCTTTCGCCTTAACCGCCCAATTTGAAAACTCTTCCCAACGCGCATCCCATCCTCGTTTGTGCGCAGAAAGATTCGCAACCATTCCGGCTAGCGCCGCTCCCATAGCTCCGCAATAGGCACTCACAGACCCACCACCCGGTGCGGGTGATTCGCTTAGTGTTTCGTTCGCGAAAGCAGTGAGACTCATGTCTACCAATTTCTTCGAACTGCCTAAATTCTTTTCAATGATGTATTCAACAATTTTTTCTTCTGGATTGAAAGGGGCTAGATCGTCTAACCCCAAAGACTTGACTGCAATCTTAATTTTTTCACTCTCAGCAATTCCTAAAGAACGCTTTTGTTTCTTCAAGAAATAATCTGCTGCATCCAATAAACTTTTCTTCGGGATTAATCCAACCAATTCACTTCCTGTTACACGAACACCCCGTTCGTCGGCCTTTTTGCACGCTTCTTCAAACGCAACATGCACCGGAGTGATATTGATGTTTGTGAGGTTCAATGACAATTGAGCCACGCCATATTCTTCAATATACCATCCAATTCCTTTTACTGATTTCAAGGTGCCTGGAATGCGCTTAGGCTCTCCGTTTTCATCCAATACAGGCTTTCCACCTTCATTTAAAACTCGACCAGCCTCACGAATGTCGAACGCAATAGCGTTCGCACGACGCGTAGAAGTAGTATTCAAATTCACGTTGTATGCGACAAGAAAATCGCGTGCTCCGATGGTTGTAATTCCAGACTTGCGAACGCTTTCCGTTACTTCACTCGGACCGAAATCGGGCTTCCATTC
>JBJOON010000107.1:0-6286 GCA_046051235.1 Bacteroidota bacterium | reverse complement strand
TCAAATTATTACGGGACACGTGACAATTATCAGATAAAATAAAAGGCTCTTGAAAAAGGGCTTTTTTTAGGCCTCTAATTCGCTCGTAAAATGGAAACTTAACTCAGGATAGTTCTGCTTCTCCATGTCGAGCATAAACTGGCTTGGCGCTAAGAACACATCACGGTCTTCCTTGTCTTTAACGATGTTGTTTCCTTTGATGCGCAAAAACTCTGCGAGTTTCGCTGGGTCTGTTGTCGTTATCCAACAAGCCTTGTAGTATGACTTCGGTTCGAAAATACATTTCGCTCCGTATTCGTTTTCCAAACGGTATTTAATTACTTCAAATTGAAGTTCACCCACTGTTCCAACAATCTTACGTGAGCCTGGCTCTTGGAAAAATACTTGTGCAACGCCTTCTTCGGTAAGTTGACGAATACCTTTGTCCAATTGCTTTGTCTTCATTGGATCGCGATTCACCAACTCTTTGAAGATCTCCGGCGAGAAACTTGGAATACCCTTGAACATCATGTTCTCACCTTCCGTTAATGTATCTCCAATCTTGAAATTTCCCGTGTCGTATAATCCTACAACATCACCCGGATAAGCTTCGTCAATGGTCGACTTCGCTTGCGCCATGAATGTAACCGGATTCGGATACTTGAACTCTTTCGCTAAGCGAACGTGCTTGTAGAATTTGTTGCGCTCGAACTTTCCACTACACACACGCAAGAACGCAATGCGGTCGCGGTGACGCGGATCAATGTTCGCGTGTATCTTGAAGACGAATCCACTGAACTTCGCTTCCGTCGGATCAACCTCTCGTGTTTCTGTTTCGCGTGAACGAGGCGTTGGAGCAATCTCAATAAATTTCTCTAACAACTCGCGCACCCCGAAATTGTTCATAGCCGATCCAAAGAATACGGGAGCGAGCTTTCCAGCCTTATATGCTTCCACATCGAAGGGGTCGTAAACACTGCTGATTAATTCAACGTCGTGACGCAATTCATTCGCATACTGTCCAACCAACTGATCCAAAATAGGATCATTCAAGTCTTCCACACTCACAATATCCTCTTCTACTTTCGTCTTATTCGAAGCAAACAGATTGATGCTCTTGTCGTAAAGTTTGTAAACACCCTTAAAGCTGAATCCTTTCGAAATAGGCCAAGACAAAGGCTGAACTTTAATTGATAGTTTCGATTCTAATTCGTCTAGAATATCGAAACCATCAAGTCCTTCTAAATCCATCTTGTTCACGAAAACAATCACTGGCGTATCGCGCATGCGACAAACTTCCATCAGACGTTCCGTCTGCGTTTCAACACCCTTCACACTATCAACAACGAGTATTACACTATCTACCGCGGTAAGCGTACGATAAGTGTCTTCTGCGAAATCTTTGTGACCGGGAGTATCGAGCAAATTAATTTGCTTACCCTGATAATCAAAAACCATAACCGACGTTGCTACAGAGATTCCTCTCTGTCTCTCAATTTCCATGAAATCGGAAGCTGCTGTCTTGGTAATCTTATTGCTCTTAACAGCGCCCGCTGTTTGAATAGCACCTCCAAAAAGCAAAAGCTTTTCGGTTAATGTTGTTTTACCCGCATCTGGGTGAGAGATAATCGCAAACGTTCTTCTTCTACCAATTTCTTCTTGCGCACTGGCCATGTTCTTCCTTTGTTATTTCGCTGCCGACGGTTCTACGTAGGCCTTAATTTTAATGACAGTCTTTAAATCGGGGTCGGTGTTAGCTGTAATGGTAACTGACTTCTCCTGATCTTTTTCTTTTTTCGTACTATCGAATTTCACTTTAATTGCCGCTGACTGTCCTGGTTTAATCGGATCCTTCGGCCATTCAGGAACGGTGCATCCGCATGAACCTTTGCAATCTTCAATAATCAAATCTTCCTTACCCGTGTTCGTGAATTCAAAATCATGCTCACGCTTCTCCCCTTCTTTCAATCTTCCGAAATCGTGCAACATCTTTTTGAATTTCATTTTCGTCTTAGGACGCAATTGAGATTCTTCCCCTGAACCGGGCTTTGGAACTTCCTTAGGAACAACTACCGGAGCAGGCTGACTGGGAATTACTTCAGAATTATTAGAGGTCGAAGTGGAACAACTTGCAAAAACAACAAGCGCACTTCCGAATAGAAAAGCTAGCTTTTTCATTTTCTTATTTCTTTGGTTTTGATTTCACCATTTTGTACTCGTCGAATGCCAGAGGAATTTTTTCAAACTCACCGTTGGATAAAATTTCCATTCCGCGTTTGAAAGCTGGATTTAATTCATTGATGATTTCGTAGAACGATTCGTTTTCATAAATACCTCTTCCAACCAAGGCCTTCATGCGAATAAGAATTACCTGCTTCGAACGAGCAAATTCTGCCTCGTTGAATTTCACTTCTTTCTTCTCGGCTGCTTGAATGAAATTCGTGATTTCATCTTGACTGAATGCAAACTGAGTAATGAACTCTTTCGAAGTCGGATACTTTTTCTTCAACTCATCGCGATGTGAATCTACATACTCCATCGTCCAATCGTTGGTAATACCAATGCGTAACAAATCCGAAAAGTACTTGCTGTTCTCTGAAGTATCCAGCGGCACGAAGATGTCAGGCATAATTCCACCACCACCATAAACAGTGCGCTTTGTTAGACGCGTTTCGTACTTATCTTTTTCAGAAAACTTAATGCTATCCGCATGGAAGAACTCACCGTTCTTCAAACGCTTCAAGTAATCCATCTCGTAATCTTCCAAACCTTTTTCGTAAGGCTTTTGAATGCATCTTCCTGCCGGAGTGTAATACTTCTGAACGGTTAAGCGCACCATAGAACCGTCTGGCAATGGAATAGGACGTTGAACCAATCCTTTTCCGAAAGACCTTCTTCCTACCACAACGCCGCGATCCCAATCTTGAATGGCGCCACTTACAATTTCACTTGCACTTGCAGAAGATTCGTCAATTAACACCACCAATCTTCCTTCCTCAAATCTTCCTTTCACACGCGGCTTCGCATTTGTTTTCTCTTCCGGAAATGCTCTTCCTTTTGTGAATACGATTAGCTTGTCTTTATCCAAAAACTCGTCGCACATATCAATGGCAGCGCTTAACATTCCACCTCCATTGTCTTGAAGATCGAGCACTAAATCGCGCATGCCTTTTTTCTTTAAGTCATCTAACGCTTTTCGTAATTCTTCAGTCGTTGTTTTCGCAAAGCGAGACACTTTGATGTATCCAATTCCTTCAGCAGCCATGTAGGCCGCGTCAATTGAATAGATCGGAATTTTATCGCGAATGATCTCATAGGTTGAAATTCCTTTCACCCCTTTGCGCAAAATTCCAACCTTTACTTTTGTTCCGCGCGGACCGCGAAGTTTTTTGAATACGTCGTTATTCTTGATTCCAATACCAGCCATATTAACTCCATCGACAGTTACAATCTTGTCTCCACCGCGAATGCCTAATTTTTCAGAAGGTCCACCCTGAATAGGCTCAACAACCATAATGGTATCTCGGAGTATGTTGAACTGAACACCTATACCGTCAAAGCTTCCTTCCAATGGCTCATTGGCTTCTTGTAATTCTTCAGCGCTGATGTATGTTGAATGAGGATCTAATTCTTCGAGTAGCGAAATAATCGCTTTCTCGGTTAGCTCTTTTGAATTTACCGAGTCTACGTACATGTACTCGATGTAATTCAACAACGATGCGAATTTATCTGTTGTTGTTTTCGGATCTGGTTGTGCCCAAGCGGTTACTGTAATAAGCGATTGCACAACTAAAAACAGGACGATTTTCTTTTTCATAAGTTCGGGATAAAGGTACAACGCACTTCCGTTGTACCAATGTCCCTAACTAAAAAACCGTACCACTATTGCACGTCGAATTCAACTACGACTTCTTCGGCCGAATTGCCGCTTTCGTCAACAGCCTGTAACTCCCAATGCCACACTCCGTGAATGGTATCTGGCACGACATAATACAACGTCTTGGTAACAGTAGTTCCCGACAATGCAAGAATCCGCGTGTCTACCCACAGCCCAACATTCGGGACAACTGCTGCAGTATCAACCTCACCATTGTGCCCGTGTCCGTCTGCAGCGTCATGTATACTCGCTTTCATCTGACTTAATGGATGATCATCGGTTATTGTAAAACGAATTGCTAATGAATCTCCCGGCTGAACAAGGAAGTCTAGCCCCATGATATCGTTCACCGAAACGGAACTGATTGCTGGAGGAGTTGTATCCTCTTGCTGACAGCTTTGCAGAATAATTGCTCCTCCGATTAACACAAGAAACGATTTAAGAATTTGTTTTTTCATTTTGAGTTGATTTTAAAATTTAATTAAAGTTTGTATAAATACATTGCGTCCCATTTCCGGAAGATTCAGTCTTCGGTAATTACTTGTGTGATTGTAATAAAAGGCATTGAAAAGATTATTTACGCCAAGATTGCTTTCGAGTGTTATTCCACGCAACTTCCATTCAACTTTCAATTCGGAATCTAGTGTTTGATAACCCGGCGTATACTTCTCATTGCGGTCGACTCTATTTTGCGCAGCAGCCCAATTGCCTTGTACTTCCAACAGAACATTCAACTTGTTTTTCAATTCGAATAATTCATGTCGAAGGATTACACTCGAAGAAATTGGCGGAGTAAAAGGCGAAGCCGTTCCAGATAAAAACAAATATGAAAACACCGATTGCGCGCTCCATTCTAGCCTCGTTCGCGTATTCAATTGAAATTCAATTTTCATTTCACCGCCTGAGAAGAGCGCGCGATCTTGCGCATAAATATGAACCTGTCCTCCGTCTGCTAATTCTGAATAAATCGAAGAAGCTCTAAGAAAAATGTAGTTGAAAAAATAATGCGCATATCCCGCCAACGACAATCGCAATTTTTCGGTTTGAAGTTCATACGCAGCATCGAAAAGATAGCCCACTTCCGGATTCAACTCCGCATTGCCTTGCTCGTGGCGGAAAGTACCGTGATGGACACCGTTAATAAACAACTCCGCAGCATTCGGCATGCGCCATGCTCGTTGAAAACTGTACTTCAATGACTGCGCTTTGTGAATGGAAACTGCTTCCCCAATTTCAAACGACCAACCTAAAAAATTTCGAGACATCTCATTAGCCCGAACATAATAAGATCCAATACTATCTGTAAACGCATAAATTGGAGTACGGAAAGATTTACTTTGCATGCTCCCCTTCTCCAATCGCAATCCTACGGTTCGGAAGGTTTCTTTTTTTCTATGTTGAAGAGAACCGTTCTGTTGGAAATAGACCGCATGCTGAGTTCCAGCATAATTCGGTAAAAGGAAATCATATCCGCCTCGAGAATGCTGAAGCACTTCAGCGAACAATCCAACCAACATCTTTGTCCGTTCCTTCGAAGTCATTCGTAAGTAAGAATTGATTTGCGCTGAACGCAAACGCAAGTCGTGTGCGACGTTGTAGTTCGGCAAGGGCTGAAAGCCTTCTCTTCGCGGAAGAATAAATTCTTGTCTTCTGTTTTCCTGAACACCTGCATTCGTTTCGAACCAACCCCATTTCGTGTTGAAAGAAAAATGCAAAGCCGATTTAAAATGTCGAAGCGAAACATTTGGGAAACCAACATTTCTTGAGTCGCCATCGCTCTGCACACTGCCAACTGTGGGCACGCCTATAGCACCAACAAACATGCCTGCTTGTTGGGTGTAAAAACTTTGCGACAACTGAATTTTTCCTTTCGGAAGAAGTCTTCCGATTACGAATTGCTCATGCAAATCTTTTCCTGCAGTGTTCTGCAAAGCACCTTCCGCAAGCGGATAAATTCTTCTCAAATAAGTGAACGACTCTGCGGGTAATTTCATGTCGCCATAGCTCATTAGCGTGCTTCGAAGCTTGAAGTAGTTCTTACTTTTTCGAATTGAAACTTGAGCGGAGTTTCCAAGTGTGTTGTTGTTCGATTGCAAGATGGAACCAACGTTACCGTGCACACTTTCTTTTGGCACCTCGGGTAAACGAATAGAGAGCACTCCGCCTATGGCATCAGAGCCGTAAACAACATTCCCAGCGCCTTTCCGCCATTCAATATTTTCAATTTGAAAGGGATCAATCTCCAACCCGTGATCACTTCCCCACTGCTGCGCCTCGTGCTTCATTCCTAAATCTTGAATGAAACATCGCGATCCTGAATAGGCTCGTATTTGCGGTTTGCTCATGCCCGCGCCGGTTGAGATTGAAGAAATACCCGGCTGCATTTTCAACTTATCTGAAAGCGTTATTCCATTCGCTAAAGAAAGTTGT
>JBJOON010000106.1:0-6292 GCA_046051235.1 Bacteroidota bacterium | reverse complement strand
ACCATTGATAATGTCTTAAAGAATGTAGACCTAAGAACGCGTCAAAGTTTCATGTACACCTTCTGGTATCGCAGAAACTCAACGAATCCAGAAAAGGCTTGGAATGACTATTACAAAGATGTTCTTGCCGTCCAAAAAGAATTCGGGACTCGTATTAAAGCTGGATGGCAAACTGATCGTGGTCGTGTTTATTTGCAATATGGCAAGCCCAGTACACGTGTTGTTCGTAACAATGACCCTGATTATTGGCCATTTGAAATTTGGCATTATTACACCACAAATACCGGGCTCAGAGATCGCCGATTTCTTTTTTATAACACAAGCTTGAATTTGGATATGGAAATTCTTCATACCGACTTGCCGAATGAAACAAAAAATTACGATTGGAAAAATCTCGTGCGTTCAAGACAAATGAATGACCCAGCCTCTACGGGAAGAATTGGAAACAACCAAAACCAAGACCCTTACAGCGGCGATGAGTTAGAAGACCTTTGGTACAATCCTCATTAATGAAATGACACACGCGAAAAACATTGCCGTTGTCATTCTCAATTGGAACGGAGCAAAATATCTTAAACGTTTTTTACCATCTGTAATCTCGAACTCTTCAGAGGCAGATGTTATTGTCATTGACAACTGTTCAACAGATGAATCTGTTCAACTTTTAAAGAACGAGTTTAACAATGTTCAAACCATAGTTCTCGATAAAAATTATGGCTTTGCGGAAGGATATAACAAAGGATTACAAAATTTAGATTACGAGTATTTTGTTTTGTTGAATAGCGATGTTGAAGTTCCCGAAAATTGGCTAACTCCTCAAATCGCCTATCTCAACTCAGACCCAAAATTAGTTGCTTGTGCACCACTTATTTTAAGTTATGCCGATCAAGACTGCTTCGAATATGCCGGTGCCGCCGGAGGATATCTCGACAAAGACGGATTTGCTTTTTGCGCGGGAAGAATCTTCTACGCATTCGAAAAAAACACAGGTCAATACAACACAAACCGCGAAGTATTTTGGGCTAGCGGCGCGGCGCTGACAATTAAATCTTCCGCATGGAAAGAAGTAAACGGATTCGACGGAACTTTCTTCGCACACATGGAAGAAATTGACTTGTGCTGGAGATTAAAAAATCGCGGTTACAAAATAGGCGCTTGTGGCGAAGCAAAAGTTTATCACATTGGTGGAGGAACATTGGACCGCCAAAGTTCTTTTAAAACATATCTCAACTTTAGAAACAATCTTTTTCTCTTGTTGAAGAATCACCGATCTTCTGCTTTGTTGCCTTTCATCTTTAGAAGAATGATTTTAGATGGAATCGCAGGCATTCGATTTTTAACAGAAGGGAATTTTTCATATTTCTTCGCTGTCCTGAAAGCACATTTCCACTTTTACTCGAAATTTTTCTACTACATCAAGCTTCGAAACACAGAGAAAAAGCACTGGAAAACACCAAACTTATGCGGCCAATTCCGAGGCAGCATCTTGGTTTCCTTCTTTTTGAAGCATAAGCATAATTTTCAGCAATTAGATTCCAAACTACTTTCCGAATAAAATCGGAAAATCATGCTTGCCTTTCTTCGTAGAGCGCCACTGGTGCTCATCTGTCTTTTCTTCATTTCAGGAATAATTTTGTCTTTTGAATTTGACTTTCATTCAATCACACTCAGTTATCCGTTTTTCCTTTTACTCGCAATTGCGATCGGATTAAACTTGAAAAGAAAATTTCCGTTCATTCAAACTTCCGTAATTCTAATACTGTCTT
The DNA here is from genome assembly GCA_046051235.1 of Bacteroidota bacterium. Taxonomy (GTDB): domain Bacteria; phylum Bacteroidota; class Bacteroidia; order Flavobacteriales_D; family Sanyastnellaceae; genus CAIZGX01. The sequence goes on along the minus strand of JBJOON010000106.1, from coordinate 4,526 downwards.
TTCTTTTTGGAATTATTACGGTTCTCCAATTTAAAAGCAGGTCGTTTGATTTACCCAAAGGAGAAGTGCAAGTTGAATTCTATATTGAAAAAAAAATTCGTTCAAACCAATACATTGGAACCTTTGCTCAACATGATTTTCTGGTTGAAATTGAAAACAACGACTCGCTAAATCCCAGCGACGAACTCTTGGTAATCGGGGAATTCCAAGAAATACAACCGCCCAAACTTCCTTGGCTTTTCAATCAGAAGAAACAAATGCTATCAAATGGAATAACACATAAACTTCAAGTGTCAAAGGTTATTTCGGCTGCTGAACTCCAAGAAACTCCGATGCAATTCCTGCCGCAAAAAATACAATCACGTCTCCAAGAAAAAATAACATCAGCAATTCCAGACTCCTCTACTGCAGCCATACTCTCAGCACTCTTACTCGGTGAAACGAGTTTACTCTCAAAGGACATAACAGCAGATTATTCTGTTGCAGGCGTGGTGCACATTCTTGCTGTTTCAGGAATGCATGTCGCACTTATATACGAGCTCATACTTTTCATTTTAAAATTGGCTTTCCGAAAGAAACGTAAATGGCTAACCTTTTTTCTAGCCATGAGTTTACTTTGGGGCTACGGTGCGATAACCGGATTCTCGGCAAGCGTAGTTCGTGCCTGTTGCATGTTTTCATTTTTCGTAATATCTGACTGCTTTCTTCTTTCAAGAAATACTGGAAATACAATTGCAGGATCAACATTGCTTATCCTTTATTTCCAACCCTTTCTTATTTTCAATTTAGGATTTCTTCTTTCACTTTCAGCTGTGCTTGGTATTGTGGTCATTCACCCGCTAATCATGAGGGTCTGCTACACTGAAAACAGAATCGGCTACTACATCATTTCCTCCACAAGCATAACGCTATCAGCCACATTAACAACATTGCCAATTACCCTTTACATCTTTCACTCCTTCCCCACTTATTTCATAATCGCCAATCTCATTCTCGTTCCTTGGTCGACTTTAATCATGTATTTAGGAATCGCATTTATGTTCCTATCTGAAATTCCAATCCTTGGGAATTGCATCATCTTCTTGTTGAATGCAACAACAACAAGCATGAATCAATTCATTCACCTCATTCATCTCTTGCCCAATGCTCAAATTTCAACTATCAATTTCAATATTGGGCAGCTCTTCCTCGCTTATCTGATCATTCTATCAATTACACTGTTTGTATTTTTCAAGTGGAAACACACGCTTCATTTATCTGGAATTTCATTGTTGTTATTTATACTTTTTTGCTATGAGCCTCCGACTAAATCAAGTATTCTGTTCACTTATTACCAATCCAATTTGCTATTGATCGCAAATGAAAAGGAAATGATTTTGGCTTGCGACAACGACACAATTACTCAAAAATACCTACCCAAATTAAGTCTGTGGAAATGTCAGCAAAACCGGGCTTCGCAAAACATCCGAACTGTTCCCTTCCCTACTTATTTCGAATTGAATGAAGCTGGAAAAACGACTCGCATTGGCACAATTCACACAAGCCAAAAACGAGATCTTCTATTGCTAAACGATGCGTTGAAAAAGCAAGTGATTGATTCAAACTTTACAATTGAACTTCAAAATAAAAAAATCCTTCTTGGAAAAGGCGTTTCAAAAAAGAAGCGCGAAAAAATTCAATCGTTTTTAAAAGAACAAAACATTTCATTTCAAGACATACAAAGCCACCCGTTCATTCTAAAATAAGAATACCTTTGCACTATGAATCGCGAATTGTATTTAACCGAATGTCCGCGCGATGCCATGCAAGGCATAGCCAATTTCATTCCGACAGAAAAGAAAGTTCATTACTTAAATCACCTGTTGTCGCTTGGATTTGATCGATTAGACTTTGGATCTTTTGTAAGTGAGAAGGCAATTCCACAATTGAAAGACACGCGCGAGGTTTTGGGTCAGTTAAATGATTCTCCAACGAAACTCTTGGCTATTGTTGCGAATGAACGGGGTGCCGACGAGGCTTTAACCCATGAACGTATTCAATTCATTGGTTATCCTTTTTCAATCAACAACACCTTTCAACTTCGGAATACCGGAAAGAGCATTGAAGAGAGCCTTTCCGTTCTTCAATCCATTCAGAAAAAAACAGCCAATCACAACAAAAGTCTCGTTGTATATCTCAGTATGGCCTTTGGAAATCCTTATGGTGAAATATGGAATGAAGAGTTAGCAACTTCGTTTGCAAGCCGACTGGTGAATGAATTTGGTGTTCATGAAATAATGATGTCTGACACCATCGGAAGTGCAACTCCGGAAAGTATTTCGCAATTATTTCAGGCTACTCAATCTCTTTCGAATTGCGTTGTTGGCGCTCATCTTCATTCGCGCTACGACAATGCTTTGGTTAAAATTCAGGCGGCATATGATAACAGGTGTCGTAGATTCGACGGCGCTTTCGGTGGATTCGGAGGCTGTCCAATGGCCAAGGATGAATTGGTTGGAAACATGCCCACGGAGCTATTGTTGCAGTTTTCTGAAACAGCATTGAAGGACATGCGCGTTTCTTCTGAGCAAATTTCAGAAACACTTTTGTTGTCGAGTCAAACCATGAATCATTAAGGAACTCGAGTTCCTCTCGCCGCTTCCCATAACTTAAAATAATCTTGAAGTTCTAAATCCAGATCTAAGGCGCGACGAACCTCCAAGATTCTATCCATTCGCGAAGTTCCGATTACACAAGAATTAATTAGAGGATGTTTCAACACCCAAGCCACACTCAATGTAGCCTTGGAAACGCCATACTTCGCTGAAATATCATCGAGTGTAGTGTTCAATTCTTGCGAAGCATTTATCAAATTCAAAATAGGTGAATAGGCCGAAACATCCAATGCCTTGGAAGCAAAAGCTTCTAAATGTCCATTTTCCATTGAACTAAAATCATTCAACGAAAAAGAGATTTGATTGTGGTCGAGCTCAACAAACCTCCGTAACCAATCTATTTGTTTTGGAAGGAAATTCGAAACTCCAAAAGACTTTATTTTTCCGGAAGAAATCAAATCGGAAACGGCTTCTGCAACCTCATCTGCCTGAAGCAAGGGAGAAGGCCTGTGCAAAAGAAGTACATCGAGATAATCTGTTTGTAAATCTCGAAGCGACTGTTCCGCGCAGCTGATAATATGTTCTTTTGAATAGTTGTAATGTTTTACTGAATTGCCGCGCTGAATCGAAGGGTTCTCTATTCCCATTTTTGAAATCAGACTCACTGCCGTCCGTGGAATATCCAGTTGCTTCAATGCTCTTCCAAATTCTTTTTCGCAGGAGTAATCACCATATAAATTGGCCAAATCAAATTCATTTACACCACAATCCATCCACTTAGTGATAATCTTTACATATTGTTGAGTTGAGAATTTTGCTCCCCAACTACCCCAGCGCATAGTTCCCGCGATAAGTTTTTTCTTCATGCTACAAATTAAGACAAAAAAAATGGGGTCAACGACCCCATTTCTCAATCAATTGAATTGAATTATTTTTTCTTGAAATAAAGACGAGTAATGAAGATACCTTGTCCGTCTTCTTTTCCTGCATCACTTTCAACGCCTGAAGCAACGAAAGCAAGCTCATACCCTTGCGCATCCATTTCATTCAATTTTGACATAATCAATGCGTCGTTTGAAGCAATGTTTTGGAAGTTTATACCAACCATGCTGAAGAAGTTCAACATTTTAGTTTCACGGAAACCACCGATTTTAATGTCTCCACGATCGATATCTCCTTGTTTAGAATCTTTACCCTCTGTACGCGCAGTTGTGTATGCGTTGTAATCTAAGTCAGTTGTAGCCTCGATCATACGTGAGCGGCCAAGACCTCCTGGTAAAATAGACTCAACAAGTGTAACTACTTTATACTGTGCAGAAGCCATTGAAGCTGCGCAGGCAATCATTAATGTGAAAATAACTTTTTTCATTTTTATATTTTTTAGTTTGACGCGAATATCCTAAAACAATTCCAAAATCGAAAACTAAAATTTTAATTTTTCAAAATAGCATTTCTTGCCTTTTTATTTCCTAACTGAATCTCAACGATATACACACCTGACGGTAAGCTGTTCAGACTTAAAGCTGCAATCATTCCTGTATCAGAATATTCCTCTCGTAGAACATTTCCAACTAAATCATAAATACGTATTTCATTTATTCTATTCTTCGAGTTTATTTGAACGTAACCCGCAGTTGGATTAGGGAAAACAGTCATTTCAAAATCATTCAAACTTTCTGTTAGGTTACCTAATCCTTGGTCATTCAAATGATGACAATAAATATCATATTGATTTGCTCTCTTATCCTGCCAAACATAGATGCTACCTCCATTGCCGTCTGGTACATTTTTGGGGTGACTTTGAATTTCAATTGCGCTCGAAACCACCATCCCCCCTGGAGTCCATTGAATTTGCCCTAAAGAATTTATCTTCTGTGAATACACATCCCAGTCGTTAATGGTTGAATCTTGCCATGCTACAATAGCTCCTCC
>JBJOON010000105.1:0-6454 GCA_046051235.1 Bacteroidota bacterium | reverse complement strand
ATAGTAAGTTGTGGGCACGAATGTCATTTTGTACAATAAACCGCTCACGTGAGTTAGGCGCATGCAAGTGTTTGAATTTCCCCATTCACCGTTTCCACAAGAAGGGCCAGCAGGCTGCCAAGTCCACATATAAACAGAGTCTATTTCTTCCGGATGATTTCCTAAAATGGTCTTTAGTCCACCTGTAGTTTGAGCCACATCAATGTACAAATCCATCGTAGCATTTGCATTGGTAGGTGAGGGGAATACGAATGCTGCTTGTGAAAATCCGACAACAGAAATTGCGAATGCAGCGAGTGTAAATAATATCTTTCTCATGATTAAATGCGTTGGAAGTTAAACTTATAAATCACATTCTTGAAGTCGTCAGAACATACGCGGTGATATTGCAAGCCCATGTTATTACTTGTCGGTAGCACCATATTACCAAGGAACAGCTCAAGTGTGTCGTTTGCGTTCATTAATGTAATCGAAGAAGGAGCAAGGTTGTCATCCAAAGACCATGTTCCGCTTTCACCGAAGAAATTTTTTCCTTCAGTAATTGTAACGCTGTATGTTTGAGTAGCCACGTCTAATGTAATGCGCATGGGCTCAACACCAGATACCAAGTAGAACTCGCTTAAATCTCGTTCTTCCAAAACTGGATTATTTGGATCTTGTTGAATGAAAGAGGTTAGCTCCCAGGTGCCACCCATTCCTTGCAACTTGTCTGAGGGCTCGCCTAACTCTCCGGTAGTTTCTGGCTTACATCCAGCAAACAACCCAACAGACAAGGCTATAATGAAAAATATTCTAATCGATTTCATATATATATATTTAATATTCGTTTAAATACGGGCGAAAAATATTTCGCCCCTTTAGTTACATCCTCCTTCCGGATTCCCTACAAATAAAGCTGAGGTGAATTCACTGTTCGGGAATTGAAGCGCCATGCCAGGACAGTTCCAAGGTGCATTGCGAACAACCACGTTTTCACCTTTTGCTCCAATTCTCTTAAGTTGATTGATCCATTTGCCTTCACCCATGGTCTCAATGCGATACTCTCTGCGAGCTGCGGCAATAACTTCAGCTGCCGTGGAAGATGAAGATAGATCATTCAAACCAGCTCCAAATGCACGGTCGCGAACATCGTTAATGTCATTGATAGCAACGGATAAGTCACCACCCATTTCACCCAAACACTCGGCGCGAATCAATTTCAATTCTGTTAAATAGATAATCGGAATATTGAAGAAAACTTTGTCTTCAAAACGACGGTTCTTGTATTTTCCACCGCTTGATTGCATCCAACCCAAACGATCATCTGCGCTGTTCAAGTTTGTGAATTGATACAATTCATTTGAGAACATCAAGTTTGGAGGAAGAGCACCACCAGCGTTGTAGTTACCAATGAAGTTGTCAGTGCGCTGATCAACATGCTCTGCGTCTGGATTCGAGCTAACAATTCCGAAAACTGTTTCTGGATTCATTGCAGGAGTTGCAGGGAAACGATCCAAAGTATCGCTCATTGAATAAATTCCTGAGTTGATTACCAAAGAAGCATATTGTTCAGCTTGAACGTAATTGTTCATTTGGAAATAAACCATTGCCAATAAACCTGCAGCAGCATTCTTTGTTGCATAGTTGCCATTGGTTTCTGGAAGGTTCGCATAAGCGTATTCCAAGTCTTCTATGATGAATGCATAAGATTCACCAACCGTGCTTCTTGGAAGAGGTTCATTGCTCGCTTCTCTTCTTAAAATAATACCTAGGTGAGTATTACTCGGTGTTGCACCGTATGGTTGTGCCCAAATTTTAACAACATTGAAATGACAAAATGCGCGAATGAATTTGGCTTCTGCTTCCATTCTGTTGCGATCGGAATCAGATAAACCATCAATCAAATCGAAGTTTTTCATCAAAGAATTACAACGGTAAATGGCATAGTAGAAATCTCCGTAGGTTCCGTTTGTGGTAGGAGTGAAGAAGTTAGTTTCACGATTGTAAACAGCGTTAAAGTCCAAACCGTTCGGCTCAGCCATATTGTCGCTCATCAATTCACAAATGTTTTGGTATTTACCATCAAACAAATTTGCAATGACGTCGTAACAACTGTTCAATAAACGCTGCGCATCGTCTGGAGTATTTAATGCGTCTTCAGCTAGAATTGCTCCTTCTGGTGGATACTCTAACATTTTCTCACAAGAGGCAATTCCAAGAGCTAAACCAATAGCTAAAATGAAGTATGATATCTTTTTCATGTTCGTTCGAATTAGAAGTTAGCGTTTAAGCGAATATTGAAACTACGCTCTTGCATTGGCGTTAAGTAAGTCACGTTTGGACTTAAGTTTCTGTCTTGCGCGTTTTCGAAATCACGAACAACTTCAGGATCTAATCCTGGGAAGTTCGTAATGGTGAACAAGTTGGTAACGCTTACTCCAATGTTCAATCCAGTCATCTTCATTCTCTTTGTTACTTCATTCGGGAAAGTGTAATCCAAAGACAAGTTTCTCAAGCGCATGTAGTTTGCTTTGTACATGAATAATGAAGTATTCCACCATGGGAAACCGTCTGGTAATCCGTAAGTAGTTTCATCCAAAGTCAGTCTTCCGAAAGTAGATTCATCGCCAGGTTCAGTCCAACGATCTAAGATTTCTTCACGCATGTTCCAGCTTGAAACAACTCCTAACTGACGCTTAGCACTTGAATCGAAAATTCTTGCACCAAGACTATAAGTGAACAATGCTGATAAACTGAAATTCTTCCATCCGAAAGTTTGAGTCAAACCACCCATCATTTTCGGTAGACCATTTCCAACATAGTTACGAATACTGTTATCATAATCGGTGGTGTAGTTTCCTTCAGGTGTAATGTATACCGGAAGGCCTGTTTGAGCATCGATGTGGTCAAAAGAAACCAAGTAGAATGAACCAATTGGTTTTCCAACTAGAACACGAGAATCGTTTGTTCCACCCGATACGGCATCTGGCGTGTAATCTCCGATACTCACCAATTCATTGTAGTTGTATGAGAAGTTTGCACTTGTACGTGCAGTGAACTTAGAACTCTTGGTCCAGTTAACAATTGTAGTTAATTCAATACCCTGATTCATAACTTCAGCAACGTTGTCCCAGAAGTTTGTAAATCCAGTGCTTGCAGGAAGACTTACATTCATAAGTACATCGCGGCTATACTTTCTATATCCTTCTAAGGTTACCGTTAAACGATCTTGCCAAAATCCAGTCTCTAAAGCAACTGAGAAGTTGTTTGTCGTTTCCCATCTCAAATTAGAATTTCCTGCTTGGGTAGGGAAGAGGATAGGGTTTTGATTGTAAAAAATACCATTGTTCGGAGCACTATATAAAGCGTATTGTGCATTTGCTGGAATGTCGGAGTTTCCAGTAAGACCATAACTTGCACGTAACTTCATGTAATTAATTGTCTTGTTGTCTTTCAAGAAACCTTCTTCAGAGATTATCCAACCCAAAGATGCAGAAGGGAAATTACCAAACTTGTTATTCACCCCGAAACGTGAACTTCCATCGCGACGAACACTAGCTTCAAAGAAGTACTTCGACTTATAGTTCATATTGTATTTCGCGAAGAAACCTAAGAAACTAAATTGACTAGGATTTCCAACGGTTCGAACACGTGTATCAGGATTACTTTCAACATCAGAGAATTCAGCAACTGTTTCATCCAAATTTGGAATGAAGTCGTTTATGAAATTGGTTTTTGAATGCTGAAGCTCGTGTCCGATAAGGATAGATGCATTCAATTCCGGTTTGATCTCTTTACTGTATTCAGCAGTAATGTTGTAACTGTAGTTACGAACCAAACGTTGGTCGTTGCTGTAACTACCTTGTCCATTCGATAAATCAAAAGAAGATGGAGTCAATCTATTTTCACCAATGTGCATCCAGTCCATACCACCGGTAGCAATAATGAACAAGTTTTTCTTCGGCATGTAGATCAAACGCCCCGTGTTAATCACACGATCTTCAACAGTAGTCCAACGCAATTGCTCTCTGTAAGCAACTGGATTTTTCACGTTACCAAACTCATCTCTCCAATAGAAGTAATCTCCTGGTTTGTTAACCACTTCACCAGCGGCATTAAATGTAGTATCGGTATGGTAAACGGGGTAATAAGGCAAAGCGTTAGACATTGCATCTCCTAATCCGCCCGACCATGCAGCATCAACACGTTGGTTCAAACCACGTGTTCCAGAAAGAGATAAATTCAATCTCAATTTGTCTCCTAAACGGAATTCAGGATTTACACGTGCAGAAATACGCTTGTAACTATTGCCCTTCAAAAAACTTTGGTTGTCGTCATATCCAAGTGAGAAAAACACACTGTGCTTCTTTCCGCCGTAACGAGCAGAGAAGTTCGTTCCATATTTGGTACCTCTGCCAACCGTTTCATTCACCCAATCCGTGTCAGTCAATCCGGCCTTCATATATGCAGCCTTACGGGTAGCAGCATCGTCTGTAGCAGTTGTCATATTTGGCAACCACACATAACCTGTACCTCCGTCGTTCTCCCACGCTTCTTGACGAATTCTCAAATATTGGTCTGTGTTCAGCATGTTAGGACGAGATGCTGGTGTCGCAATACCCGCATTCATTCCGTAGTCGAATTTCCAACCTTTCTCTTTAGCACGTTTAGTAGTAATGATGATTACACCATTTGCAGCACGAGAACCGTATTCACCAGCAGCAGCAGCATCTTTACGAACTTCAACTTTTTCAATGTCGTTCGGATTGATAGTAGCAAGAGGGTTGTTATTTAAAGCTCCACTGTTGCCACGCAAGAAATAATCTTGTGTCATTGGTATACCATCTATGATATACAAGGGGTCACCACCTGCAGAAACAGAAGCTGTTCCACGAATACGAATCAATGAACCCGCACCGGCAATACCTGAACCCTGAGACACCTGCAATCCAGCAGCTTGTCCTTGAAGCGCTGCTTCAAAGCTGGGGGTGCGGATAGCACTAATGTCTTTACCACTGATTTTTGCAATAGACCCAGTACTAGGTCTGTTACGCTCAACACCATATCCGATAATCTCAATGTTATCTAAAGTAAGAGAACCAGAACTTAATTTGAAATTTTGCTTAACGTCTGAACTACCAACAGTTACCGTTTTTGTAGTCGTTTCAAAGTTCATCGCTTTTACTTCGAACTCAAAAGTTCCAGCACCAGTTTTCAAGGTGTAATTACCAATTTGATCACTTGCTGTTCCGTTGGAAGTTCCCTTTACTATGATGAAAGCTCCTGGAATAGGACGATTCTCTTCATCTGTAACCACACCGCTAACAGATTGTCCCCATGAAACCAAGGAGAACAATGCCATTACTGCGGTAAGCAGACTAGTTCTATAGAGTTTTGACATATAAAAATTAGAATTTGTTTAGGTTTAAGTCGCGCTAATATAAATTGTTTTCACTTCGTGTCCAACATACACTTACTAGTTGTTGGTAAATCATCAATTACGGATTCCAAATAAATGGAGCCGATTCTCTTCTACCTTCTGTTTCAACTGAAATGATGTATGAACCAGCTGCAATGTTTTCAGTCGATAAATTCCATTCAGATTGATTGATTCCTGAAACACCTTGCGTATTGAAAGAAGAAACCACTCTTCCAGTTAAATCACGTAAAACAATTTGTACAGGAGCAGCTTGAACCATGCTGTATGCAAGATTAACGCGGTTGTTCGAGGGATTCGGCCAAATCATAAATGAAGATTTAGCGAAAGACATAACTTCTTCCAAAGAGGTATTCAAGTCTGGAACAGCCAATTGATAGTCTGTGTAGATATGGTACTCACCAGGTTCGAAGAAGAATGTTGCATTCAAATCATTTACTTGAAAAGCATTTCCCGTAAAGTAATCGTACCATGTCCCTGTGTGTTGAAATCCAGGAACCATATTGATTGAAGTCGTTTGGAAATTTCCAACAACAACAGCATTGTTCGTTCCATTTAAATGAATACGCTTTCCGAATCCGCCCAAGTCAATATTGAAGTTCGTTGTTGAAAATACGGGCTCAGTCTTCTTCAAATTGTTCAAAGCAGCTGTTACCTTATAAAGATGTTTTCTATTCTGGTTATCCCAATAGTCCCAACGAATTGGCTTAGCAGCAGTTCTGCAATCAGCTCAATCCGAACTTCACTATGAGCAATGTGGGCAACTGCCCGGGCATGCCGGCGGTAGCGGGCTGATGCCCCAACAGAACGGCAGCGCAGTTCTCGTACCTTCCACATACACAGAAGCCCCAGTGGTGATAGCGAGTGCGCAATGCTCACAGTCTCGCAAGCTGTCGCCCTGCATGATTCCGAACAACTCACGAAGTGTGATGGTGCTGTTGTGCTATTCGAATGATTAGTAGTGTACTGATTCTGGCGCGTGATGTCTACTGGAATTTCTGCCCTGTTCCAGCCGTTCTGGTTTGCATAACCAGCACA
>JBJOON010000104.1:0-12630 GCA_046051235.1 Bacteroidota bacterium | reverse complement strand
GTATTGAAAAGAGGAAGACTCGACTTGAAGGTCGAGTCTTTTCCCCATTTAATTTCAATTGGAATGCGCTCTGCGCCATTCACGATTTCCCACTGAACATCGGACTTCAATTCAATGCGACAAGGAATGCTTTTATCTTCAACTTTAAACACAATCAGATGCGATTGCGAAAAAACAATTCCGCTGAAAGCAGCGAAAAACAAGAGCATCCAAGCCTTCATTATAAATCGAATTTAATACCTTGTGCCAATGGCAACGATGTAGAATAGTTGATGGTGTTGGTTTGTCTACGCATGTAATTTCTCCATGCATCAGATCCGCTCTCGCGTCCACCACCCGTCTCTTTCTCTCCACCAAATGCACCACCAATCTCAGCACCGCTGGTTCCAATGTTTACATTGGCAATACCGCAGTCTGAACCTTCGCAGCTCAAGAAGCGCTCTGCTTCACGCATGTTGGTAGTCATAATCGCGCTCGACAATCCTTGAACAACGCCGTTTTGCATAGCAATAGCTTCATCCAATTCCTTGTACTTCATGATGTATAAAATCGGAGCAAACGTTTCATGTTGAACAATCTCCAAGCTGCTGTCTTTCACTTCAGCAATACATGGCTTCACGTAGCATCCGCTCTCATAGCCTTCTCCAGTCACAACGCCTCCTTCAACAATGAAGTTCGCGCCTTCAGACTTTGCTTTTTCAATAGCTTTCAAATAGGTGTCAACAGCCATCGTATCGATCAAAGGACCCACATGATTGTTTGAATCCAATGGATTTCCAATGCGAATCTGTCCGTAAGCCGCAACCAACTTCTCTTTCACTTCGTTGTAAACACTTTCGTGAATAATTAAGCGACGTGTTGAAGTGCAACGCTGACCGGCAGTTCCAACTGCACCGAACACCGCACCAATGATTGTCATTTTAAGATCGGCATTTTCAGTTACAATAATGGCGTTGTTTCCACCTAACTCTAACAACGACTTTCCGAAACGCTCCGCTACTTTCGCTCCAACAATGCGACCCATGCGGGTGCTACCTGTTGCAGAAATCAATGGAATGCGATTATCTACAGTCATCATCTCTCCTACTTTCACATCGCCAGAAACGATGGCTGAAATTCCTTCAGGCAGGTGATTCTCTGCAGCGATTTCGTTCCAAACATTTTGACAAGCAATCGCGCAAAGCGGTGCTTTTTCAGATCCTTTCCAAACACAAACATCTCCGCAAATCCAAGCCAATGCGCTGTTCCAAGCCCATACTGCAACCGGGAAGTTGAATGCTGAAATAATTCCAACCACTCCAAGGGGATGCCATTGCTCATACATGCGGTGACCTGGGCGTTCGCTGTGCATGGTTAATCCATACAGCTGACGAGACAATCCAACTGCGAAGTCACAAATGTCAATCATCTCTTGCACTTCACCCAAACCTTCTTGCAAACTCTTGCCCATTTCATAGCTCACCAACATCCCAAGCTCTTGTTTGTAATCGCGCAGGCGATTTCCAAACTGACGAACGATTTCGCCACGCTTTGGTGCCGGCATTAAACGCCAGGTTTTGTATGCTTCTAGAGCCGTGTTCACGACCCTTTCGTAATCTTCCTTCGTGGTGGTTTGCACCTTCGCGATCTCTGCTCCGTCTACCGGAGAGTATGAAGTAATTAAATCTCCGTTCGAGAAAAAGTTCTGTCCTGTGCTTGTTCCAAGGTTTTCCGCTTGAATACCCAATTTGATCAGAACATCTGACATATCCATAGAATTGCTCATTGATTCTTTTATTTTAGATTGCAAAGGTACAACTTGACAATAAACGAAAAGATGTTTTACCTTTGAAATATGCGGAAGTTCACCCTGATATTTATCTTGGGCCTATACAGCTTAATGTCTTTCGGTCTGGAAGCCAAGCTGCACTTCTGTTGTGGGACATTACAAGCCATTCATTTCTTTGAATTCGGCAACGAACATCACGACGATTCCCACTCCGATCACAAGGGCTGTTGCCATTCCGCCGGCTGCTCGGAAGATGTGCTTGTTGCCCTGCAATACGAAAGCGAACACGTCCAATTCGAATCTCCTTCTGCTCCACAATTATTCACCGCTACACCTGAGCCTACTTATTTTTTATTTTATGTTGAAGGAAAATGCCAGTCGGCTATTCCAATTGCCGCATCTTTCGTTCCGATAACGTATGAACGGTATTCTCTTTTCTGCTCCCGCAAATTATTCGACGACCCATCACACTAATGTGTCATCCACGAAGTGGTCATCACTCGTAGAGTGTCATCACAACGTGTTGTGTCATCCACGAAGTGGTCAAGAAATGTAATTATTCAAAAATCTTATTTCAAATGAAAAACATAATCGTGCTTGCTTTATGCATGCTTTCATTCAGCGCGTTTGCGCAAAAAACAAAAAACACAACTGCAAATTTCTGGGTAGCTGGTGCGTGCGGTATGTGCGAAACCACCATTGAAAAAGCAGTTGATGTGAAAGGTGTAGTCGCTTATGATTACAACCTGACCACACATCGATTAGAAATCACTTTTAATCCGACGAAAATTACACTTGATAAAATTCATTCGCTTATCAATGCGGCTGGATACGACACAGAGAAGTCGAACGCTACCGACGCTCAATACGATCGCGTTCACGGATGCTGCAAGTACAGAACCATGGAACCTCACAAATAATCCATGAAACACATCGTTGCACTCATCGCATTTTTTTCAATCGTTTCGGTTGGAAATGCACAAGTCAAGGGCGTTGTTCTTGACGATGAAGGAAATCCGGCATACGCGCTTGTTTACTACAAAGGCACGCAACTTGGCACCGTCACCAATGCCGAAGGAGAATTCTCTATTGGTATTCCGAAAGAAGCGAAATGGCTTATGGTCACGTCTACTGGACACTTCAGCGATTCGCTTTTTATTGATCCAGGCTTGGGTACAATCAGAGAAGTGAAATTCAACCTGAGAGAAAACAGCACACTCGGAACCATACATATTGACGAACACGACGGAGGAACACACATCAACGGAAAAGATCCGCAGACGTTTCAAGTCATGAACGAAAAAGAATTGTGCAAAGCAGCATGCTGTAGCCTTTCTGAAAGCTTCGAAACAAACGGTTCGGTAGATGCATCGTTCACCGATGGAATTACAGGAACCCGTCAGATTAAGATGTTAGGTTTAGATGGAAAGTACACGCAAATTCTTTTCGACAACATGCCCGCTGTGCGAGGCATTTCAAGCACTTTGGGCCTAAGCTTTCTTCCAGGCCCTTGGATCAATTCTATTTCAATTGCTAAAGGCGCTGGTTCTGTAGTACACGGATACGAAGGCGTTACAGGACAAATTAACGTAGCGCACAAGGCTTCAACCATGAAGGAAAATTTGTTTTTAAACATTTACGCCAGTTCGGCGGGACGTTACGAAACGAACATCCTTTCTAATCAAGCTTTGGGTGAAAAATGGAATTACCAATTGCAAGCGCACGGTTCTTCCGCGCAGAAATTGTACGACACGAACAGCGATGGATTCCTAGACAATCCGCTATTCAAAAACTACTTGCTTCGCAACGCATGGCATTACACTGGCGAAAAAGGACTTCGCGGTGAATACGGATTTTCATACGGACAATTCAACACAGAGAGCGGACAAATCAATTACTACCGCAACCAAGGAGTGGTTCCGTTCACGCCTTGGATTTCAAACTCTCAAACAGAGCACGCTGAATTCACCGCGAAAACCGGATATATGTTCGATGAACACGGACACAAAAGTTTAGGAAGTCAGATTAACATTGGCTACAACAAACAAAATGCGCGATACGGAATCCGCTTGTACGAAGGTGTTCAGAAGAGTGCGCGCGTGAATTTGTTGTTTGCAAACGAAATTGCGGAAGGATACAACATCACCGTTGGAGCTTCTGCAACAGCAGACGATTATCGCGAATCACTAACTTATTTTGTTGAAAATTTGAATCGTGTTGAAACCACCTACGGTGTATTCGGAGAGTTGAATGCGAATCCAACAGAGAAGCTTCAAATCGTTGCGGGTATGCGCGCAGATGAAAACAATTTATACGGATTGATTCTCACGCCTCGCATTCACGCGCGTTATTCCATTACTGAAAAAACAAGTGTAAAAATCAGTTCTGGAAAGGCCTATCGTTCGCCGCAAATGGTAGTCGATCATCTTTCTGCCCTCGCAGGAAATAGAACATGGAATTTGCCTATGAATGCCACAACCGAATATCCATTCGGTTTTGAAATGGAAGAAGCCGTGAATAGCGGAATCGTTTTGGTTCATAACACGAAGTTGTTTCATAGAACGGCCACACTTACAGTAGATGCATTTCATACCAACTTCCAAAACCAATTGGTAGCAGATTACGAAACAGCAGGATCTTTTTCATTGTACAACCTCTCTGGAAAAAGTTTCGCGAATGCCGTTCAAACCGACTTCACCTTCAGTCCGATTAAACGAAGTGAAATTCGATTGGCCTATCGTTGGCTCGATGCACAAACCACCTACACCGATGGTTTGAAAGAACGTCCACTTGTGGCGAAGCATCGCGTATTCATAAACCTTGCCTACGCCACGAAAGAAAATGCAAAATCGCAAAAGTGGAATTTCGATTTCACCGCGCGTTGGCTCGGTTCACAACGTTTGGCGAATCAGTATACCCAAGACGCAAGTGTAGAAATCTATAGTCCTGAATATTGGACCCTTAACGCCCAAGTTTCGTTCTTCGCACGTGAGAACTTCGAAGTGTATGCGGGTGGAGAAAACATAACCGGATACATGATTCATCATCCCATTCATTTGAGTGAAAATCCTTCTTCTGAATTCTTCGATGCGTCTCAAGTATACGGACCCATGTTCGGAGCAAATTACTACGTCGGATTGCGTTGGAGAATTGGACAGGCAACCAAAACGGAGTAACTTTAGTCTTTCAAAAAACCTTAAACCATGCGTTACCTGTTTGCCCTTTTCTTAAGCGTTGTTACTTTGGGAGCTTTTGCTCAGTTTCAAATTACTGGATTGACTCCACAAAACAGTCAAATCGCTAGCCCAATGTGTAATGGAAATATATACATGACATTTTCGGCTCTGACAGCTCCAACCTCCAGCGGCGTGCCGGGAGAAATTGTGCAAGTCATTAATGGAACAAATTTCAGCGGATTTCAATTCACGGCAATTATTGATTGGGGAGATGGAATAACGAGCTCTCACAGTGGTGGAGGATCCACATCGGGTACCTCAATAAACATGTCACCTTATCCCAGTCATTTCTACCCGGCTCCTGGAAGTTATTTGGTAACAACTACCATTACCGGTCCCAACGTTTTAGGAGTTGTAGAAAGTGCCGTTTACGTGAATGTTATTCCATGCCTTCAAGTATACTCAGTTGTTGGAGTTGACTGCGATGGAGACGGAACGAACGAGCAGAACATTTCCACACCGTTAGCGGCAACAGTTAGTAACGGAGACGGTATTTTCTTGAACTCGCAAAATATTTCGCTCAATACAAACGGTGTGACAACCATTTACGGAATGCAACCCGGACTCATTCAAATCGAATTGGATTCTTTGTGGTTGTTAGAAAATGGGTACTACATGAATGCCAGCTCATACAACGAATTTTATTCTCCAGGAACCGGAATCTACACCATTTCCATTCAACTGAATTGTTTCGACACACCTCCTTGTGCAACGAACATTGTACAAACTTATTTACCGAATAACGGCTTCGCGTTTTCCACAACTTCGAACAGTAGCATTTCCAATTTCCAATGGACCATTACACCCTATGATCAAAACGGACAAGACATGCTGTTTGGTGGAGTATTCACTTCTCCAAACGCCTATTTAACCAGCACATTCGGAGTTGACTATGTCCTAGCTTGTTTGAGCGCAACCTTCAACGATGGTTGCGTCTTCAACACGTGCGATACTTTCCAAGTGGCTTCAGGAGTGTTATGTACAGGAGGTTACGTCTTTTGCGATGGAAACAACAACGGATTGTACGAAAGTGGCGAGTATGTTCTTTCAAACGCACCAATAACCGTTACCAACTTAGTTACCGGAAATGCTGTATCCGTTTCAACGAATACCGCAGGATACTACAGCGCAGATCTTCTAGGGTTTTCGGGCGATTCACTGATTGTATCCATTAACCCAAATTACATGGCGAATATGGGATACACGACTTCATTTCCCGTGATTGATATTACTGGCATCGATTGTCAATATGGAGGGTCTCAAATGTTGAACAACATTCCTATTCAATGCGGAAACTTCAATCCATACCCCTATTTGTGCTACAGCGGTTATATCTTCTGAATCCAGGTGAAGCGCCACTCATGGGTGTGCCTATTACCTTAGGCTGGACAACAACAAATTCAACAAGCGTTACTGTTTACTCAGATTCGAGCGGATACTTCAATTACTGCGGATCTATCTACGGAGTAACAAGCGTTGCTATTGCAAGTGTCAGTTCAAGTTGGCTTATCGACAACGGAAGCACTCTTCCTAACAACAACAACGTATTCAGCATCCAAGGATCTTTGTATAACATTACGCAGCCTTTGGCCATTCCTGTATATTGTGCCGGTAGCGTTACCCCTTGCTCAGATTTGTGGACAACGGTTACTCCGTGGATTGGATATTTCCAGGGGCAGAACGCCACCATTCGATTGAACTGGGGGAACTATGGGCCAGGTGCTTCGAGCTACACCCTTACCTTGAACTGGCCCGCCAACGTAACATTGAACACATGGTCCATTTTAAATCCGAACTATGTCATTAATGGCAATTCCATCACTTGGACCATTAACTCTACACAAACATCTTTCTCCACCACAGACCACCTGAGCTTCACGCTTCCGTCTGGGTTAATCAATGGTGAACAACATATGTTCACTTCTACCATTACCTCGTCAAACGGCACCGACTGTTACGAAGGAAATAATACGGGCGGTTTGCTTCAAATATTAGGAAACGCGTATGATCCGAACGATAAGAATGTGTATCGAAAATCGTATCACGATTATGGAATTGGCGGCTTCCCGGAAAGCACCATTGTTTATGGTGAAGACGATGTATTGGAATACACCATTCGCTTCCAAAACACAGGAACCGCACCTGCGCAAAACGTTTACATCATCGATACGCTCGATACTGAATTAGACTGGTCTACCTTCCAACTACTAAACACTACCCATGACATGAATGTGGTGAATCTTGGAAACGGTATTCTACGTTTTGAGTTCAACAACATCTGGTTGCCAGACAGCAGCGTAAGCCAAGAGTTGAGCCAAGGACACATTATCTTCCGCATTCGCGAAACACCAGGCAACGATATATACAGTGAAATTACCAATACCGCATACATTTACTTCGATTGGAATCCGGCTATTGTAACGAACACGACCTACAACATCAACGACTGGATTGAATTCGTGGGTGAAGAAAATGCGTTCAATGTGGAAGCGTATCCGAATCCAATGCAGAATGAATTAACCTTGAAAGTGGAAGGTCAATTCAACTTCGAAATACACGATCTAACCGGAAGAAAATTGCTACAAGGAATGGGGGTTGGACAAACCACCATCAGCACTGAAGCGCTTGCAACAGGGACATACCTGATTAGCGTTTACGTGAACGGATCTAAGCAGACAGGTAAGGTTTTGAAATACTAACAAGGGCGTCAATCCACACTTCCGAGTCGTTCAAGCTCGGAACGAGTTGAACTTTTTCGCCTCCGTGTTCTTCAAAAAGCTCTTGGTATTCTTCTCCAATTTCAATGGTTGTTTCCAGACAATCGGCAACGAAAGCGGGAGAAAATACCAAGAGTTTTTTCGCTCCTTTGTCTCCCAACTCTTTAATGATATTGTCTGAAAAAGGTTCAATCCACCCTTTGCCTAAGCGGCTCTGAAAACACACCGTATACTCACTTTCAGAAAGTCCTACTCCTGCAGCAATAGCGCGAGCAGTAGCATAACAAGTCGCCTTGTAACACATGTGATTCTCTTCGTTAATCTCATGCTCGCAGCTGTGATTGCGACACTTGTTATCGTCGTATAACTTGTCCAATTGTCGCTCTGGCAATCCGTGAAAACTAAACAAAATACGATCGTATTCCTTCAAATCGAATTGCTTCGCATTGTCTACGTATCCTTGAATGTACAAAGGCTCGTCGTAAAACTGAGAAATCAAAACTACTTCCGGAATGCTCCACCACTTCGAAACAATCTGCATTACTTTTTCATGCACACTTCCGGTTGTTGCAGATGCGTATTGCGGGAACATAGGCAAGACAACAATCTTCTCAGCCCCCCACTCTTCTATCTCGCGAAGAGCATTGTCTATACTCGGAACTTGATAACGCATGGCCAAGAAAACTTTCGTTTCATTTTCATTGAAACGCGATTGTAATTGCTCCTTGTTTCTTTTTCCATAATGAATCAACGGCGAACCATTTTCCGTCCAAAGTTTCTTGTATATCGCAGCACTTTTTCTGTGACGGAAAGGAACAATGATTCCATTCACCAAGATGGCTCTTCCAATAGCAGCAACATCTATAACGCGAGGGTCATTTAAGAACTCTGTTAAATATCTATAAACAGCACCTGGCGTTGGCGCATCGGGTGAACCCAAGTTCACCAAAAGAATAGCGGTCTTTTTCATTTTCATTTCGTCTGCAAAGGAAAACAACATTCTTTAACCTCCAATGTTCAATGTTGTATCTTTGCGTGCAAAATTGCACACATGTTAAGATCTATGACCGGCTACGGTAAAGCCGAACTTCAGAAAGAAACCAAAAAGTTCTCAGCTGAAGTGCGCTCGCTCAACAGTAAAGGACTAGACTTAAGCGTTCGCGTTCCAAGTGTGTATCGCGACAAAGAGCTGGAATTACGTTCAACGTACGGAGAGCTTGTCGTTCGCGGAAAGTCAGAGGTTTCAATTTATATTGAAAATAACAGCGGCGAAAAACGCATGCACCTCGACACCGACTTAATGAATTCGTACTACAACGAACTTTCAATTTGGAAGGAAGGGAAAGACCTCGGTTCAGCCGACATCTTGGCCACGCTCATGCGTATGCCTGAAGTCATGAAGTTCGATCAGGCAGAGCCTACGGAAGACGAATGGAACAACATTGCCGCACTGGTAAAACAAGCGTTCGATCTTTTCGAAAATTACAGACAAGCCGAAGGCGCGAAGCTTCAAAAAGAATTTGAAATGCGCATTGCGAATATTCTTCGTTTGCGTGAAGACCTTATTGCGCCTATGGAAGAGCGTAAGGAAAAAACCAGAGAACGTATTAAAGCGCAATTGGATGAATTGGTTGGGAAGGAAAAAATAGACGAGAACAGATTCGAGCAGGAGTTGATTTATTATTTGGAAAAACTCGATGTGTCAGAAGAATTGCAACGTTTGCTTTCGAATTGCGAAATGTTCAACGAAGAATTAAACGGTGGTGCGCAAGGAAGAAAACTTGGATTTATTTCGCAAGAAATTGGAAGAGAGATCAACACCATTGGATCAAAAGCAAACGACGCCACTATGCAACGCATGGTTGTAGAGATGAAGGACGAACTGGAAAAAATCAAAGAGCAAATCAACAATGTTCTCTAGTCAAGTCAACGGAAAAGCCATTATTTTCTCTGCTCCTAGCGGCGCGGGTAAAACAACGCTTGTAAGATATTTGCTCTCAGAGCCCGCGCTCATGTTGGCTTTCAGCGTAAGCGCCACTTCACGTGAGCGTCGCGGAGAAGAAGTAGACGGAAAGGATTATCACTTTTTGTCGAACGAAGAATTTCAAAATAAGATAGACAACAACGAATTCGTTGAATGGGAAGAAGTCTACGCCGGAACGAAATACGGAACACTCAAAAGTGAAGTAGAACGCATTTGGAAAAGCGGGAAGCACGTCATCTTCGATGTTGACGTTATAGGCGGACTTCATCTCAAAGAAATATTCCATCACCGTGCATTAGCAGTCTTTGTTCAGCCTCCGAGTGTAGAAGTGCTGATGGACAGATTAAAAAACAGATCTACAGAGACAGAAGAAAAAATTCAGCAACGTGTTTCGAAAGCTGGATTGGAGTTAACCTACGCCGACAAGTTCGATGTGCGCTTGGTGAACGATAAACTAGATGTTGCGAAAGCGGAAGCACTGAAGTTGGTGAACGATTTCCTTGCTGAATGAACATAGCGCTTCTCTTCGGATCATTCAATCCCGTTCACAACGGACATCTCGCCATGGCGCATGCAGCGCTGCAATCGAATAAAATCGATGAAGTCTGGTTCGTGGTTAGTCCACACAACCCGTTAAAAGATTTCACCACCCTCGCCCCTGCGAACGATCGCGCGAACATGGTGTCGCTCGCCCTTATGCACGAAGAACGCATAAAACTCTGCACCATTGAGTTCGGCATGCCCAAACCCTCTTATACCATTCACACCATTTATAAATTGAAAGAAGAATATCCTTCCTTCAACTTTCACATCCTCTGCGGCACCGATGTGGTGAATCAGCTTTCAGCGTGGTACAAATACGAAGAGCTTATTCAAAGTGTCTACTTCTTGATTTGTTCGCGGGAAACCACTCAAGAAAATTCTTCGAATGAATGGATGAAAAAATTTCCTGAACAGTTTGAATTTATTGCATTTGAGCCGCTTGAAATTTCCTCCACCGAGATAAGAAATAGCATTGCCCTTTCGGGCAAATCTATTCATCTTCCAGAATCTGTTAATCAATTTATCATTGATAAAAAATTGTATAAATAATCGCATAGGGGCGAATGATTATTCGACCCGATCTGCAAATCATTCGACCCGATTTCAAAATCATTCGCCCCAATCTGAAAACAATCAATTTCAAATCAGCGATCATTTCAAAATCGGTTATTTGCATTTATTTTCAGATGGAAAAAACATCACACGAATAGATTTTGCAGAGGAAGAACTGAAGGAACAATGTTCGTGTGACATTCTAGAAACAGCGAAAAAACAATTGCACGAATACTTCTCGAAAACGCGTCAAACTTTCGATTTACCATTGCTTCCTTCAGGGACGGCATTCCAACAAAACATCTGGAACATTCTTCTTCAGATTGAATTCGGAGAAACAAAAAGCTACGAGTGGGTTTCCCTTCAACATGGAAATAAAAAAGCCATTCGCGCTGCCGCACAGGCCATTGGTAAAAATCCAATTGCCATAGTCATTCCCTGTCACCGCGTGATTGGGAAGAATGGCAGTCTTACGGGATTTGCGGGTGGCATCCCGCGGAAGCGTCAGCTCTTAGACGTAGAGACAAACAACGGATTATTGGAATTGAGCTTGGAATAGCGCGGACGCTTCGCCGGAGTAGGATACTCACTCGTAGGAATAGCATGAATCACATTTTGAAAACCGAATTCGCTCTTAATTCGAACAGCAAATTCGTACCAAGAAATAACTTCGTTACCGGTGAAATGAAACAGACCGAACGTCCATTCGGTTTGTTCGTTTAAGCATTTCAAAATATAATTGGAAACTGAATTCGAAACGTCGGAGGCGTCGGTTGGACAACCGATTTGATCGCTCACAACGCGCAATTCACGCGATGGGTCGGACGCCATGGCGTTCTTCATGGTTAAGTAGAAATTCTTACCGTAGTTGGAATACAGCCAACTTAAACGAATGACAATACCCGTCTCACATTCCAATACCGCTAACTCGCCTTCGCGCTTTGTTTTACCGTAAACGCCAAGCGGATCGCATTCGTCGTCTTCCGTGTAAGGAGAATTTCTTTCTCCGTTGAAAACGTAGTCGGTTGAAAAATGAATCAGAACAATGTCATGCAACGAACAGAAATCGGACAACTCGCTTACGGCTTCCGCGTTAACGCGATGCGCCAACTCCTCTTCCGATTCGGCTTTATCTACTGCAGTGTAGGCAACGGTATTGATAATCACGTCTGGAATTTCATACAAATCTGAAAGCTGTTCGAAGAGATCGTTTTCAAAATCTATTTCATCGCGTCCGAAGAAGCGAATGCTTGCTGATGTTTCTTCCTTAAACGAATCGGCAAAGCATTGCGCCAACTGTCCCGTTTTTCCCAAAATCCAAATTGATGCGTTACTCATGTTTTGCGAAGTTAAAAGGACTTAACTTTGTTTGGGTATAACTTTTGGAAGGCTTCAAAAAAAATTGATATGAAAAAGCTCCTCGTCCTCTCGTTTGTGTTGACTTCATTATTCAACTTCGCGCAAGAAAAAAGTTATTCCGACCGTAATCCCCGTCATGCAACAGTGGGATTCGGAGTGCAATTCGTTCAGCCCACGGGGGAATATGCAGATCATTACACCGGCAACCCCATAGGACTTTCAGGAACTTTTTCTCATCCGATTAATCAATCGCCTTTCGATTGGGGATTCCAATTCTCTTGGAATCAAATGGGCGCGTTAGATCAAGACATTTCTGTTTACGGCGGGACAAACGTGCTGGGAGATACAATCTACAACAACGGAACGTATCGTGTAAGACACAACAACTATCGCTACCAAGGATTGCTTCGCATTCGTCCGTTCAACGGCTTCTTTCAACCCTACGCTGAAGGTTTAGCGGGTATAGAAAGT
>JBJOON010000103.1:0-6703 GCA_046051235.1 Bacteroidota bacterium | reverse complement strand
TATCGTTGGAAGTTAAATTCAACGGATGGTTTAACGGCGATGAAATATTTTCTTCATTTCCTTGAATGGAAGAATAATGATTCATCACCTGTTGCAAGGTTCGGAACCTTCCATCGTGCATATACGGAAAGCTCATTTCAACATTGCGTAACGAAGGCACTTTAAACAAGCGCTCATCTGATTTCAAGTGAGTGAGAGATCCTCTTCCTAAATCTTGAAGGGTGTCGTTCAACGCCAACCCATTGCTCATGAACGCGTCGTTGGTGAACAACGGCTCTGTATGACACGCATTGCATTTTTGTTGAAAGAGCGCATAGCCTTTTTTCTCTTGTGCGGAAAAAGAGTTCTTTCCAGCAAGCACTTCATCGTATTTACTCGCGTTGCTCACAAAGCTCAACATGAATTGCGAAAGCGATTTCAAGACTCGCTCTCCCGTTGCTAAACTGTCGCCCCATGCTTGGAAGAAATACGCGCGATAAAATTTTCTCTCGTTGATTTTCTTCACCACGTTCGCCAAGGTCTCGTTCATCTCCAAAACATTTTCAATAGGCGCCATCGCTTGCGCATCTAATGAATGAATGGCTCCGTCCCACATGAAGTTTTTTTTCCATGCTAAATTGAACAACGCGGGTGCATTTCGTTTTCCAACACGATCGAAAACACCGTGGCTTACCGCATGATCTGTATGCGTGAACGCAGTGTAAGACAAGTGACAAGATGAACACGAAATGGTGTTGTCGGAAGACAAAATCGGATCGTAAAAAAGCAGTCTTCCTAATTCTTTTTTTTCGGAAGTAGGAGGATTGTTCTTTTCGTTATAGACTTTTTCGGGCCAAACAATTTTTCGTTTAGGTGGAAGGGTAAAGCCAATCGCAAAGACAAAAAGCAAAATGAATATGGAAAAGAAATAGCTTTTTCGAATCATTTCATTATTGCTGAAAAAGAAGCGCTCAATGCGCGCATGTATTTGTGTACTTGATCGTTCGGACTCATGAGTGAATACTCTTTGTTTGCATGAACAAGTTCAAGGAACGAATCTAAATTCAAATGAATGGTCACATCTCGAGACCTTCTATCTGGCGGCAGAACAGGCCCGCCAGTGACCATGCGAATTATTGGTATTTCAGTGGTAATTGAACTCATGTTAGCATTGGAGAATCCACCGAGGTGAAGGTTTAAAGCGTTACCGTCTTTTTCTTTTCCTTCCAACTTAAACTGAATGTATCCGCTTTGCCAGCTCCAATACATGCCGTTAGCGGGGTCTAACGCGCAACAATGAACGCCTGCAGCGTTGGTAACAGAATCGACACCTAGGGTAAGTCGAATATAGCTCGCTTTTTGGTTGTTGATTGGAATGGAAAAATTCATAGAGCTTCTATTCGAAAAATCGAGTAGACGGTAGGCAGCGGAATCTTTGCCAATGACTTGCCTATTGATGTCTAATAGCTCAATATTCCCAACATAGCATTTCAGTAAATCAATATGAAGAAGAGAGTCGGCATAATCCAGCGGTGTCATTTCAAAATTGAACTGAAAGCGTCCTTCCACCTTTGAATGCATGTGTTCGAATTCAACAACGACAGGGAAGTGATCTGAAAGAAGCGGTTCAGTGACGTCGGTGTTTCCAACTTTGTAGGATGAGAATCCGAAGTTTTTCAATTTATAAAAGACATAGTCTATGCGCGGAGCTTCCGGATTCTTCGCGCGCTCGAAATGGTTGAACGTTCCAACTTTTGAGTAAATGCCTATTCCGGAATCTGAGAATGCTGCACGAATTTTTTTCAAAGCAGGATCTTCCGGCGTGCAGTTGAAATCACCCATGACAATGATGTTTTGAATGGAAGTGAAGGCTTCAATTTCATTCAAAATAAGTTTGGCACTTTCTTGTCTGGCGCGCACACCTTCGTGATCCCAATGCGAGTTCACAACCAATAGAGTGTCGTTTGTTTTTAGATCGAAGAGCAAGGCGAATGTCGCAATGCGCTCGCAGGCAGCGTCCCAACCTTTGCTCGGTTTGGTGGGTGTTTCCGATAACCAAACCGTTTTCGATTTAATCAATGAAAAACGATTCGAGTTGAAATAAATAGGAGAGTATTCGCCTTTGGTTTCGCCATCTTCTCGGCCAACGCCAACGCGCTTGTAATGTCTTTTATCGAAATTGTAATTGAAAAGTGCGCGGTCAAGTTCTATCACTTCGTTATGTAAGACCTCTTGAAAGCCAATAATGTCAGCAGATTCAGTGAATAGAAAGTTCTTTACGTTGCCGCTTCTGTTCGGCCAACTGTTTTCGCCGTCATGAGCGTTGTTGTATCGAATGTTGAAGGAAATGACTTTTAAGTCAGCCTGCTGCCCGAATACAAAAACATTCATGCAAACGAATGAGATGAGAAAGATTTTAATTTTTATGCAGCCAGCCAAGTATTTCATCGTCATCAATGGTATAACCAGAACCGTTGTAAGTGAGGGGAAGCGTAATTCTACTCGGCGCACCTGGACCTGGATTTTGTTGAATTATTTCAATGCTGTTGTTGCTGTTGTTCTTCACTACAATAGCCACGTGTCCGTAAGGGTTCCATTCGTTTCCCTTCCATACAATTAAATCATGTGTTTGAGGAATACCTTTTCCTCCGTTTTTATATTGAATCAGATTTCGCTCTGTATTCAGTTGTCCGTCTTTAAATTTTGAATTGTAGAAGTCTTTCGCATGTCCATATGAGTTCGGCATTTTGTGTTTAAAATACTCATAGTAATAGCGCTTCACGAATTCGACGCATTGAAATCTCAGACCAATATTGTATCCATCGGCACTGACATTTCGAGTGCTCACATGCGAGACGCTTCCATTGTAATAGACCTTTACTCCGTTGAATTCATCGACAACATCGCCCACCTTTTTTTGAGCAAAAAGGGTAGTGCTGAATAAAAGAAAGGCTAAGGCGAGCAGCGTTCGATTCATGCTTGCAAGGTAAAATAAAAAAAAACCTCCCGAAGGAGGTTTTTATAGTTTAGAGGGAAGGGGAATTATGCTCCTTCTTCACCGTCCATTTTCTCTTTCAATGCAGCCAATGCACCTAAGTCACCGAGAGTTGATTTCTCAACTTGAGAGTTAACTTGCTTCACGGCTGAATTGTTGTCTTCTTTCTTAGCCCCAGCCCCAGCACGCTTTGGCTTAGCCTCAGCAGATGCAGTGATTTCCTCTGGCTTCCAAGTTTGTGTGTGAGACACAGCAATCTTGCGTTGGTTCTTGTTGAACTCAAGAACGATGAAGTCAAGAGTCTCTTCAACTTTCGCTGTAGAGCCGTCTTCTTTCTTCATGTTTTTGTTCAAGCAGAATCCTTCTAAACCGTAAGGAAGAGCAACTACACAGTGGTTACCTTCTTTCTTCACGATAGTACCTTGGTGCTTGGTTCCTTCAACGAATACAGTTTCGAACACATCCCATGGATTTTCTTCCACTTGTTTGTGACCTAAGCTGATTTTACGTCCTTCACGATCCAATTCCAAAACAACTACTTGCATATCATCTCCGATAGCGCAGAACTCACTTGGATGCTTGATCTTCTTAGACCAAGAAAGGTCAGAGATGTGAACAAGACCATCGATTCCGTCTGCTAATTCGCAGAAGATACCGAATGTAGTGAATGCACGAACTTTCGCAGTGTGCTTGCTTCCTACAGGGAAACGAGACTCAATTCCGTCCCATGGATCAGAAGTCAATTGCTTCAATCCAAGGCTTAATTTACGCTCGTCTTTCTCCATGCTAAGGATAACAGCTTCAACCTCTTGTCCTACTTTCAAGAAATCTTGAGCAGAACGTAAGTGTGAACTCCAAGACATTTCAGAAACGTGAATCAATCCTTCTACACCAGGAGCAATCTCAACGAATGCACCGTAGTCTGCAAGAACAACCACTTTACCTGTAATCTTTTGTCCAACTTCCAAAGTATCTTGAATAGCATCCCATGGGTGAGCAGACAATTGTTTCAAGCCAAGAGCAATTCTCTTCTTGTCATCATCGAAGTCAAGAATAACAACGTTGATCTTAGAATCCAATTGAACAATCTCTTCAGGATGAACAATACGTCCCCAAGAAAGGTCAGTAATGTGAATCAATCCATCTACGCCGCCAAGGTCAACGAATACACCGTAGCTTGTGATGTTTTTAACCACACCTTCCAATACTTGTCCTTTTTCAAGGCCAGACATGATTTGCTTCTTCTGTTCTTCCAACTCAGCTTCAATAAGAGCTTTGTGAGAAACAACAACGTTTTTGAATTCGTTGTTGATTTTAACAACTTTCAATTCCATGATTTTTCCAACGTAAACGTCGTAATCACGAATTGGTTTAACGTCGATTTGAGAACCTGGCAAGAACGCCTCAATTCCGAATACGTCAACGATAAGACCACCTTTGGTGCGGCATTTAACTTCACCTTTGATGATTTCGCCAGACTCAAGAGCTGCATTAACGTTACCCCAAGCGCTGAACAAACGAGCAGTCTTGTGAGAAACGATTAATTGTCCGTTTTTGTCTTCTTGTAATTCAACATAAACAGGAACGCGATCACCAGCTTTAAGATCTGGATTGTAACGGAATTCAGTTACCGCAACAACACCTTCAGACTTGTAGCCGATGTTTATTACAACTTCTTTCTTTCCAACAGAAACAACAGTTCCTTCAATAACTGTTTTTTCAGCAATTGTAGACAACGTGTTTTCGTACAATGAATCGTAACGAGCACGATCTTCATTGCTGTATCCACCTGAAGCTTCGTAAGCTTCCCAGCTGAACTCGCCATTTTCATTCATGAAAGCAGCGTCGTCAGCAGTGCTGTACAACTCTAGTGGTTCTTCAGAAGTAACTTCTTCTTCTACAGATGCAGAAGCAGTAGCTTCAGTGTTTTCAGTTCCTTCGTTGGTTGGAACAATGTTTTCAGCTTCTTCAGCTGGATTTAATTCTTCTGCCATGGGGCATTGTTAATTTGTATTTCATTCGCCTTCGCACGCATACGGAATGAAAGAGTTAGTTATTGTTCAGTGACTCAGCGTCTTATCACTGCCTAAAAAGGGACGCGAATATACAAAAAAAATCGGCTAATATGCCGATTTCAATCACTTTATGATCAATCTTTTAGAGTAATCTTTCCAGATCAATCACGTTGTGATCAATTCTTCGAATCATTCGCGTTGCGATCAATCGTTCCGATTAATCCGAAGGATTGATTGCCTTGCAATTGATCACGCAGTGATTGATCCTGCAAGGATTGAAAGCTATCCCTCACGCATCTCCAATCATTCTGTTTGTCTTTCTGTTTCTCATTCTGAAAAAATGAAGAAAGAGTGGGAGAAACACAATGAGAATGAGGGGGCAAACTTACCTTTTAACAGAGACATGCGCGAAGCATTCGCCTTCGGCATTCGTGCAAAGCACATTCGTCCTCCGGACATTCACCTCTCTTACTTTTTAACAAAGTAGTCATACGCGACTTTACAAACCTCTGCAATGATCCGCTCATTCGTTTCCTCACTTTCATAAGAGTTGGTAACCATTACGCTAATGATGAAGTAATGTCCATTCGGAAGAAACACAATTCCCCAATCGTTTGTGGCGGCTGTTAATCCGGCATCAGTCGTTCCAGATGTTCCCGTTTTGTGAGCAACAATCGTTCCTTCCGGCAAGAGTCCTTTCAGGCGATTGACGCCAGTGGAGGTTTCTTTCATGGTCTGCCAAAAAAATGAATAACTCGAATTGGAGAGCAGTCCGTTTTTGTTTTCATAAAACAATCGCAACGTCTGAACAGCAGCATTTGGAGTTATCCAATTCTGAAACATGTTCTCCCATTTCGATTGCATCGTGCGTTCGTTGTATGCAAACTGAAGGTCTTGTATGTTGTTCTTTTTGAAGTAAACTTCCACCTCTTTCGCAGAACCAACCATTCCAATTAAAGTATCGCATGCGGTATTGTCACTGTGCGAAATGCAATACTGAATCAGTTGCGCAACAGTGAGATCGCCTCCATTGGGAAAGTCTGTTCCTAGGGGATTCCAAAATGCATTAACCGGTAGTTGTGCTTTTGGAATTGTAATTTTTTGATCAAGACTGAATGCGCCGCGGTCAATCTTATCAAGCATTGCCAAACCAATATGCATTTTATAAGCGCTCTGAGTTGGGCAGTGCATATTCCCATTGATTGAAAGCGTATCGTTCCCATTTTCTCCTGAAATGGAAATTCCAACAACAGCTTTTTTGTCGCGTAAGATTTGTTCAATCTCGTTTTTCAATTCTTTATTCTGATCAACCTTCTGAGCAGATTCGACAGGGGCAGGAGTTAAAACGAAAAAGTAAATCACCAACCAAACCACCCCGAAAAACAATCCGAGATAAACGGTATTCAAATGCTTTTTCAAATCACGCCTCACAATCAATCGGAAAAGAATCCAGAGAATGAATAATGCAGCGAATGCGATAGGCAAATAGATTCTAAGCATGTGATTAATAAATTCAAATTATTCCAAGTAAAGGTAAAGCGGAATCATTTCTTTTTCGTCGAAGTCCCTCGTCCATTGGACCCTCGCGAAGCAATTCGCCCTCGCAACGTCAGTTGCCCTCGCAACGCATTCGCCTCCGGCATTCGTCTGTAAGACAATCTTTCATAATTAAGGTCATTTCTCTATCAAAGGACTATACATCATTATCGCATTA
>JBJOON010000102.1:0-6780 GCA_046051235.1 Bacteroidota bacterium | reverse complement strand
GCGCGTTGAATACCACCCCAACGTGTTGCTGGATCTTTCAATGTTCCGTCTGTATTCAGTCCAGCAGATCTACCAGAATAACCGTTCGGTAAATCGAAATTATACATTCCCCTTTCCTGCGGATAGTAAGTTAAATCTAAACATGCAATATTCGGTGGTTGACCTTGGGGTAATTGTCTGTTGGGGAAAACTTCTGACTCCAATACTTCTCGCATACGATGATCACTTTGCATATCAACCGTGATGTTTGGCGGGGTGTAAGAACTGTTTCGGTAGAACAAGGGGTCAATGATATACCAAGACAATTGCGCGCGATTCGCACCGTAAACCAAACTGTCTTCGAAATCTCCTTCAGGGAAAAGAGACGATTGCAATTTTGGTGTAGATGCCATGAACCATTGGTTCAATGAGCGTAAATCGATAACACTTTGGCTTCCTTCAAAATCGTCTACGTATGCATTTCCATCTTTCGAAATTGCACGTGAGTGACCTGGGAATATTTTCGCAGCTTCCAGATTAAAGGTTACCGTTGACTTCTCTTTGGTTTGAATTCCTGGAATTCGGTCGATCAATTTGGTTATGATTGGAACTTCTTTTTGGAAGTTCATGTCGAAACCAATCATACCGTTATTTACTGGGTCGTCGCCTGCGTTTACTTTCTGTGTCAAAGGACGCTCTCTAAGATTCATGAATGTAGCACCCATTGCAAGATTATCTGAAAACTTATAATCAAATCTGCTTCCCAATAACGTTTTATATTGAAGATTGAACATGGAGTTACTTTCAACAGACACCTTAATGGGCTGTCCTGAACTCATGATGCTTTCATTAAGAATGGTAACCTTTCCTAAATTGTAATTGACCGTGAAGTCTGTACCCTCAACAAGTCTCATCCCCCCAGCTGTAACGGTTACAGCACCCTGTGGAATATTCAATGCGTTCAAAGAAATTTCAGATCCCGAAGCACTTTGATATTCTCCTTTGATTCGGAACCGATTCAGTTGAGGGAATCCAATTTGAGCAGCTGTTTTTGTTGAATCATATAACGGTTGGAACACAACCTGAGAAACAACTTGAGCAGCCTGTGGCGTATTTCCCAAACCAGCATAAATCTGATCTGAAAGGTGCGAGCCGAAAGGTTCTATCATAGGGAAAAACACCCTACCCGAAGACGCGTCTATCAATCCACCCGCTGTTGAAGCGTTTGGAACGAAGTCGAAAAACCCATCGCTCCCTGGCATTTGTTGCGCATCAATTCTATCGAGATTCAAAACTTGCAACAACAATTTTCCGCTCAAAGGTTCGCGAGGAATGTAATTCATGTTCACACCCGTTGCAGGGTTATTGTACCAAACTTCCAATCTAAAGTTCTCCGGCGAAATACCGAAAGATTCCAGATTGTAGACGTTCTTCATCATGTTATCCCATAGCGGAGAAGGGTCACCATTGGTAAGTTTCACCAAGGTAATTGAAGATTTGAGCATCTTCAACATTAACGCCTGAGGAGCTGCAATGCCATCTTGCGATAGTGTTCCTACCTGGTAAGTCTGCCCGTTCAAGGTGTACTCATATGAAACTGCCAATACCTCTGCATTATTTAATGATTGTTTCAACGAAATAAATCCAAGGCGTGAATTGTACGTATACTCCGATGGCGTTAATTTTCTTGCATTACCCACGCGCTCGTAATGAATACCCTGACGCATTCCATATCCCAAAGCTTGAATTGCTGCATTGGCATTTGAAAAATCTAATATGTTCTGATTGTTGGAAACAACATTGAAGAGATTGTTGTTCTCATTATCTGGGTTTGGCAATTGAGCGGGGCTGATCAACGACGAGTTGTTGTAGTCGCTCGCCATGTATTGCGAGTTTTCACCTAAATCGGTAAAGGCCATAATATTCCGAACGTCTTGCGTATTGGCCTGTTGATTCACCACCCAAACTTCAATACGCGTAATGTTTGCTCCGCTGTTTACAACAGGCAGTGCAGCAAGTGCATTATCATAATTATCTCTGAAATATCCTGAAAGGAAATAATGTCGGTTGGCCTCGTAATTATCTGCGGCAATATCGAAGCGCGTTGTTTGTGCCCCGCCTTGAACTGTGATTTCCTTTCGTTCGCCTTTTTGCTGCGTAAGGATTGTCGTGTTCTTCAATTTCCCCCACTGCGTCTCTATTTTGGCACCAAACAAACCAAGGCTACCGGGCATTAGCGATCCAGTAAGTGGCAATGCCACGGTACCCAATTCAATTTTCCGCATTATTTGATCTTCATCTCCGGTGTATTCCACCTTCATATTGTTCTCAAATTCAAACGTGCTCTCGGTGTTGTAATTCACCTTCAACTTCATTTTGGTACCGATGTTACCAATGACATTCATTTGAATTTTCTGATCGAAATTGAAGTTGGTGTTCTTTCGTTGACGCTCTGGAATACGAGGGTTTTCGGTACGTTGCGAATTAAGACCGAATGTTAATTCGGCAGAACCTTGTGGGCGTATTTCAATCTCATTCGAACCAAAAATGTGTTCGAAATTATCACCACCAACTTTAATTATTGGAGCAAACTCCTTGTTTGCAGCAGACTTATCGTCTTTGATTTTGTTCCAATACTTGGATACATTTTTATCTAATTGGAAGTCTAAGAAATCTTCCATGTCCATGGTTGAAGTTCGACGAAAATCGATTTTATCTCCAACTTTTTGTATGACTTCATATCTTCCGGTTTCTGGATTGTATTCAACAGAATAATGAATATTATCTGGAAGAGGAATTTCGATACCGTTTCCACCTTCGCTTGGAGCGGGGGTATCGTCGTTCGGCCAAACCGGAGTAACGGTATCTGGCGCAAAAACAAAATTGTGATTCGATTTAGCAATCACGCGCGTTTCAACCGAAGTATTTGCCCAGGCTAACCAACCAGAAACACTAAGGGCCATTACAAAAATGGCTCTTGACAGGAGGCGGAGGACTACTTCTTTCACAATACTATATCTGTTTCAATACCTGTTTAATAAGTTCTTCCAATGGCAATTCACCATTGGTTAATAGAATCTTATCCAACATTTTTTCAGTTTTGGTTTTGTCTAGGCCCAATTGGGACAGTGCCACTAACGCATCTTGTCGAGTCGTATTGTGCAAACCTCCAATTTTTTCTATCACAACTCCGTCAATCTTTCCAACCTTGTTGTGCAGATCAACAAGAATCCTTTCTGCTGTTTTCTCACCGATTCCTTTTATTCGCTTCAACGACGGGAGGTCTTTGTTGGCAATGACCTGAATTAATTCGTTTACATTCAAACTTGAAAGAACCATTCTAGCCGTGTTTGGGCCTACACCGCTTACACTTGTCAATTTTTTAAACAACTCCTTTTCCTGTTCAGAATAGAAACCGTAAAGGACTAGTGAGAAGTCATTTCCGTTCACATGAAGATGAGTGTATAGCATGACCTCTCCATTGTTTGGGAGCGCAGAATAAGTGGCCAAACTAATGTTCAGAAAATAACCTACACCATTGCAATTAACTACCGCATGCACCGGCGATTTCTCAATGAGTTGTCCTGTTAGTGAGTAGAGCATTTTATCTATTTAAGGTTCCTTTAGCTTGAGCATCTACAACTGCTACGCGAACCATGTTCACGATTTCTCGCACCGAGCAACCCATTTGCAAGATATGATAACTCCTTTTCATGCCCAACAAAATTGGACCTATTACTTCCATCCCAGCAACTTCCTGAAGAATTTTATAACTAATATTTCCTGAAGAAAGGTTTGGGAAAATCAAAGTATTCACTTTAGAGTCGGCCAATTTCGAGAATGGGAAATTCTCTTTTCTCATTTCCGGATTCAAGGCAAAATTTGCTTGAATCTCTCCATCTACAATCAAATGCGGATGGTTACTGTGAAGGATTGAAACGGCCTTCGCTACTTTCTCTGGATCAGAACCGTGTGAGGAACCGAAATTCGAGTAGCTGAGCATAGCCATGCGTGGTGCAATTTTCATTTTTGAAACGGCATCTGCAACTAACAAAGTTATGTCTACCAACTGCTCTGCAGTTGGGTCGCGGTTTACCGTTGTATCTGCGAAGAACATGGGTCCTTTCGGGGTTTGAACAATGTACATTCCGCACACTGTCTTTATATCCTTCGCCGTTCCAATGGTCTCTAAACCTGGACGTATTACCTTGGCATAATTGCGTGTCATACCCGAAATCATCGCATCGGCTACGCCTGTTTCTACCATCATTGCACCAAAGTAATTGCGTTCACGCATGATGCGAGAAGCCTCCGTTTTGGTAATACCCTTGCGCATTCTTTTCTGATAAAAGAACTCGCCGTATTTTTCACGCTCTGCTTTGTGAGAATCGAGACGCGGATCAATAATTTCTACATCACCTAAATCCAAATCGAACTCACGTATAAGTTCGCGAATTTTCTCCTCTTGTCCCAACAAAATTGGAATAGCTATACCGTCGTCTTTGGCTTGCTCGGCTGCTTTCAAGATTTTCGGATTATCTCCTTCAGCAAAAACAACACGTTTTTTATCTTTTCTTGCGCGCTCTGAAATTCCTCTTGTGAGGGCATTGTCGCGACCCATTCTACCAAGCAATTCGCTCGCGTAGGCATCCCAATCGGTAATTGGATTTTTCGCAACACCGCTTTCAATAGCAGCTTTCGCAACTGCTGTGGAAACAGCTACCAACAAACGTGGATCGTTTGGTTTCGGTATGATATAGTCTTTTCCGAATGATAGGCTGGTGATATGATAGGCTTCCATTACCTCCTCGGGTACCGTTTCCTTAGCCAATTCAGCCAATGCCTTAACAGCAGCCAATTTCATGGCATCGTTAATTTTAGTGGCACGAACATCTAAAGCTCCTCTGAATATGAATGGAAAACCCAGTACGTTGTTCACTTGGTTCGGATGATCACTTCTACCGGTGGCCATGATTACATCTGGACGTGCAGCCATAGCTTCTTCAAAAGGAATTTCTGGATCTGGATTAGCAAGTGCGAAAACAACCGGATTGCTTGCCATGGACTGAACCATTTCTGTTGTGACAATATTTCCTTGTGAAAGACCCAAGAAAACATCGGCATTTACCAATGCTTCAGCAAGTGACTTTTCATTCGAATCAACTGCAAATCTCTTCTTTCTGTGATCAATATCTTCTCTTGAGTTGTTGATGAGTCCTTTCGAGTCGAACATACGAATATTCGAGGGGTTCAAACCAAGACCAATCATGGTGTTCAAACAACTCAAAGCAGCTGCTCCTGCGCCACTCACGACGATTTTAATATCGCCAATACTTTTACCTGCTATTTCCAATGCATTTAATAAGGCAGCACTTGAAATAATTGCTGTACCGTGCTGATCATCGTGCATGATAGGAATATCAAGGGCTTCCTTCAAACGCTCTTCGATTTCGAAAGCTTCTGGCGCTTTGATATCTTCTAAATTAATACCCCCGAAGGTTGGACTAATGTTGATGACCGTATTCACAAAATCATCGACTTCCGTCGCCTTCATTTCAATATCGATAGAATCTATATCTGCGAATATTTTGAAGAGCATACCCTTTCCTTCCATAACCGGTTTACTCGCCTCTGGACCCAAGTTCCCTAGACCAAGAATTGCCGTACCGTTTGAAATAACCGCTACTAGATTTCCTTTTCCTGTATACTTATAGACATCGTCTATGTTTTCTGCAATAGCCTTTACCGGTTCTGCGACACCGGGCGAATAAGCAAGCGCTAAATCGCGCTGAGTACTGTATGGTTTTGTTGGAACAATTTCTAACTTTCCTTTCCTACCTAACTCGTGGTAATCGAGTGCTTCTTTCCTCTTAATTTGCTTCATGTTCTTTCTTTGGGTTCGCAAAAATAAAACAACCTCGAAATTCGAGGTTGTTCATTTACATTTCTTCATAAATTATTCAACTACAACTCGAACGGTCTCGCGTTCTTTGGATGTTGATAATGTGAATTGATAAACTCCTGCGGCATAATCTTGAGCATTTAGTAAAATGCTTCCAGAATTTCCTCTTACTGTAACTTGCTTAACTAGTTTACCTTGAAGATTCGTGATAACCAAATACCCTTCGCTTTCGCCTGAAGGCAGTTTGTAATTCATAAAACTCAATCCCTTAACAGGATTGCTTCCTACTAGCTCAAGTTTAGAATTCTCTTGCTCATCAATTCCCATTGGACAAGTAGACTCATAACAAAAGCTAACGGTCTGACAAG
This sequence comes from Bacteroidota bacterium, assembly GCA_046051235.1. Classification (GTDB taxonomy): domain Bacteria; phylum Bacteroidota; class Bacteroidia; order Flavobacteriales_D; family Sanyastnellaceae; genus CAIZGX01. The sequence goes on along the minus strand of JBJOON010000102.1, from coordinate 531 downwards.
CCTGATCTGCTGGATTCGCTGTGTTAAAGAAGCAGTAGGTTATTAGGGTCTCACCCGGATTGCCCAGAGGCTTGTAGTGGGCGTAAAACGTATGATTGGTATCACTTGCTAAAATTGTCTGAGCCAATAGAGAAACATTGGTTGTTTCACCATAGCAAACGCCCCAACAGAAATAGTTTGAAGATCCTGCTATTTCAGAAATCACACTGCGGCTACATCTGATAGAAACAGAAGCGTCAGAAATATTCGTAACCGGCCATTCGGCAACCATTTCGCCAGCTCCCGTAAGAGTAGCAGCAGTGGCATTTACTTGCACAACAGGATTAACCAATTCAATGCTTTGCGCTGTCACACCGAAGAAAGAAAACGCAAATCCAAAAAAGAGAATATTTTTTTTCATGTTCCAAAGATATAAAAAGTAATTGGCAGAAATATTTCTTTATATTCGTTGCCCTAAAGTAAACCTATTAATAATTTATCAAATGAAAAAAGCTCTACTATTGATGGTTGTTGCCGTAATGTCGTCAACAA
>JBJOON010000101.1:0-6804 GCA_046051235.1 Bacteroidota bacterium | reverse complement strand
TAAGGCTGAAGTAGCAAAACTTCGTTCTCAATGTTCACTTCGATTTAAAGCTCAAATTGCGCGTGCGTTGTTCGATGAAAACGCAATGATTCGTATTATGAATGGCGAAGATCCAGAACTGTTGAGGGCTGTAGAGATTTCCAAAAACTACAACACTTATTTCTATCACCCGTAATGGAAACGCTTTCCAAACAGGAACGGCTCTACAAAAGAAAATCCATTGAGTCTTTGTATGCTCATGGAAAAAGCATAAAAACACCCGCTATCATTTGCTTGTATCACCCTTCGGAGGATGACTCTGAATTTCCTGTGCAGGCGCTATTCACCGCACCTAAGCGTCGATTCGCACGTGCACACGACAGAAATAGAATCAAGCGATTAATCAAAGAGGTCTACCGAAAAGAAAAACAAGCTCTTTATGACCACCTCAACAACAAGGGTGAAAAATTGTCGTTAGCCTTTATCTTTACGGGTAACCGCATTCCCGATTACGACTATGTGGAACAAAAAATTAAGTACCTTATTCGACAACTTATTTCCGTTACGAACCAAGAGCATTCCAACCATGAAAATAATTAAGCGCACCCTTCTTTTCTCTTTGCTCTCCCTTTATTCACTTCCTTCTTTTACACAACCGAACCCCTCTACAAACTATTTCGAAGTTGTAAAAAACTTAGAAATATTCACCGACGTTTTCCGTCAAATAGATCAATTGTATGTGGAAGAGGCTACGCCTGGAAACCTTGTGAATACTGCCCTTAGCGGAATGTTAGCTTCGCTTGATCCATACACGGTGTATTATCCCGAATCGCGAATTGAAGATGCAATGTATCTTCAAACAGGAAGATATGGCGGAGTAGGCGCTCGTGTAGATTTAGTAAGCGGAAGAAACACCGTGCTTGAAGTTTTCGAGTCGTTTCCTGCGTACAAATCCGGACTTCGTGCGGGAGATATTATCACTCACATCAACGGAAAATCAATTGATGGAATTGACCTAGACAACCTGGAAGACGGACTTACAGGAACGCCAGGAAGCATTGTGAATTTAACAGTTCTTCAACTGGGGAAAGAAAACGCATCAGAACTTGCTGTAACCCGCGAAAGCATTAAGACTCCAGATGTACCCCACTTCCAACTTTTGGAAAACAATGTTGGATACATCAAACTCGACGAGTTTACACAAACAGCTTCTGAAGATGTGAAAAACAGTTTCAATACGCTGAAAGGAAAAGGAATGAATAAACTCATTTTAGACCTTCGTGGAAACGGTGGCGGACTATTGAATGAAGCTGTAAAGATTGTAAACTTTTTTGTTCCGAAAGGAACGGAAATCACCCGTACAATGGGAAAGACAGAGTCTTGGAAACAGATCTATGTTGCGCAATACGACCCCATTGATTTAACCATGCCTTTGGTTGTTTTGGTTGACGAAATGTCGGCTTCAGCTTCTGAAATCGTAAGTGGAAGTCTTCAAGATTTAGACCGCGCCGTTATTGTAGGCGTGCCTTCTTTCGGAAAGGGTTTGGTTCAACAAACCTTGGATCTGTCTTACAACGCAAAGATGAAAGTAACAGTCGCTAAGTACTACACCCCTAGCGGAAGATGCATTCAAAAACTAGACTACGGTAACAAAAAAGACGGGCACGCAACGCAAATAGACACAACTAAAATCAGAACGTTCTACACCACCCACGGAAGACCTGTAAAAGACGGAAGTGGTGTTTATCCAGATGTTCTAATGTCTGCAAGCGCTTCGAAAGAAGTACTCGCACAGCTGCAAAAGAACTTCGCTTACTTCCGTTTTGGAGTTGAGTTTAAGAAAACTCATACGTCCATTGATTCTGCTGGAAGTTTCAAGATTTCACAAAATGATTACAACGAATTTGTTCAGTTCGCAAAGAAAAACGCAAAAGACTTTGTCCCTTCTTGGTTCGAACACGTTGAAAATTTAGAAAAAGAGTTGGCTAGTCAAACCGCTGTTAACGCAGCATTAAAAGACCAACTCAACAATTTACATAATGGTATTTCTACTGCATTAGAAAGCACGTTGTTTCAACTTCAAAGCGAAATAACACCGAAGCTTGAAGCTAAAATTGTAGAGATGTATTACTTCCGCTCTGCTGCAATTAAACAGTCGTTAACCAACGATCCTTTAATTCAAACTTCGCAAGAGGTGTTTCAAAAGAGCTATTCAACTATTCTTGCTGGACCAGCAGGCATTGAAAAAAAGTAATCCGTGCTGAAATTCTTCAGTCATCCTAAAACACAAGTTGCAGCGCTGGCGCTGTGGGCTTTTATGCTCCCACTATGGAACTTAGGAATGTCTGTTGCCATGTTCTTTCTGCTGTTCGTAGCGGTCATCACTTCCATTCAAAATAAAAAATTCGTATTACTTCCTGTCTTACGAAACCCTATTTACCTGAGTTTACTTATTGTTTGGGCGCTCATAGCGTTCGGACTATTCCGAGGCGGAGAAAATTCGTTGGTGTTGAAGGAAATGAAAACCCTTCTACCGCTGATTCTTGCCCCACTGTTTCTGCAAAATCTTTCACCTCTTTCGAAAAAGAATGAATCTGTTATTTGGAAGGTGTTCTTCGCTTCGGTTGGATTGTCTGCACTCGTTTGCGTTGTGTATGCAATTGTCAAATACCCGCTTCCCGAGCCTCGAAACGCTTCACTCTTCATATCACACATCCGATTCAGTTTAATGGCTGTATTGGCGCTTATTGGCGCTTGGAGAATGCCTGGTATTCTTCCTTCGTACCTGAAACTTGCTCTTACAACTGTGGTGTGTTCTTTTTTCTTTTTTGTTGGAACACTCACTGGATGGGGATTCTTAATTGTTTTGATTATTCTTCTCTTTGTGTCAAAGTCGAAGCGCAACAAACTCATTGTTGTTGGAAGTGTATTCACCCTCGCTTCAGTTCTTCTCTTTTTCCTTTCAAGAAATATCGACTCAACAAACTTCCAACCCGAGCAAATTCAGTCTGCTCGCGGTGAAAAATACATTCACCAATCATCCAATTTTCAAACGGAAAATGGAAATCGCATTTTCGTAAACATTGCTCCACTTGAGCTAGAAAGCGCATGGGTGGCCCGAACGAATAGACCCTTACTTCAGAAAGATGGAAGAGGACAACTTGTTCAAACTACACTTATTCGCTATTTGGCCAGCAAGGGATTACCGAAAGATGCTGCTGCAATTGATCAATTATCTGATACCGATATTTCCAATATTCTAGCTGGAAATACCAACTGCAACGAACCACAATGGAACGCACTAGAAAAGCGCTGGCACCAAATTGTTTTCGAATATCAAACTTTTCAAAGCGGCGAAAATCCGAGTGGACATTCCATCTTCCAACGCATAGAATATTACAAAGCCGCAAAATTTATTATTGAAAGAAATCTCCTTTTCGGGGTAGGACAAGGCAACGTGAAATCTGCCTACAGCCAGGCTTACAAGCAAACTTCTCCTAACCTCGATGAAAAGGTGCAACACGCTGTACATAACCAATTTTTGTCGTATTGGATAGCCGCTGGTCTTGCTGCAATTCTATGCTTCCTTTTATATTTCTATTTCATGTGGAAACAAGCAAGAAAACATGAAATTGCTTTAGCATTTGTCATCCTCGCACTGTTGTCTTGCCTTACGGAAGACACACTTACAACGCAACCAGGCGTGGCCTTCTTTGCGTTTTTCAGTGCATTATTTTTCTTCCTTCCGAAGAAAGAAAATTAGTTCTTCACCTTTAACCTTTCAGGTTGATTGGCTATTTCCCATGCAGTTGAAAAAACCAGTTGCGCTATGCTGCACATCTTGTCGTAAAGAATCTTTTCAGGGTCATCGCCAGGCTTATGATAATCTTCATGAACACCACTGAAATAGAAGATGACGGGGATATTGTTCTTCGCGAAATTGTAATGGTCTGAACGGTAGTAAAACTGGTTGGGATCGTCTTCCGAATTGAAGGTGTAGTCTAACGCTAGATTAGAAGTTTGCTGGTTCACCGTTTCAGAGATGTTGTGTAAGTCCATACTTAAACGATCACTTCCAATCAAATAAACATATTTCTCATTGTCTTTGTGCGCCTCGTCTACACGACCAATCATGTCAATATTCAAGTCACAAACCGTGTTTGCAAGCGGATAAACAGGATGTCTCGTGTAGTAATCACTTCCGAACAACCCTTTCTCCTCGCCGCTCACGTGAAGAATTAGAACACTTCGCTTCGGTCCGTTTCCGTCTTTCTTCGCTTGAATAAAAGCTTCCCCAATTTCCATAGCTGAAACAGTTCCGGAACCATCGTCGTCTGCCCCATTGTTAATCTCACCGTTCACAATACCAATGTGGTCGTAGTGCGCCGACACAACAACAATTTCATTTTTCAATAATGGGTCACTTCCCTCAATGAAAGCCAAAACATTTTCACTCGAAACAATTTCGTCAGTGACACTTACATTTAACGACGCGTCAACTTCTCTTTCACAAAGCCTTATCTTTTTACTCGAAAACAACGGTTTTCTATTCTTTTTTAAACCATCTAAATTTTTTGCAAGATCTAAATTGAACCACTCATTGGCAGATTTCTCATTGGTGAAAATCAATGGAATTCCAGTTGCAACAGCAACATCCATATCTTCAATCAACTCCATCTTTTCCGATTCTAACCAGAATTTAATTCGAGGTAAAAACGTGGCGTAATCACGACGTATAACAACGAGAGCCTTTGCACCATTTTGTTGAGCTAAAGCAACCTTTAGTCCTGGATCGTAAGACCAATCGCTTAACTGCTCTGCTTCTCCTGAAATCAAAGATTTTCCTTTTTTATTCTTTGGTTCTCCATCCATCACAACCACCAAAGCATCTTTTACATCCAAATCTTTATAATCATTGTAACGTCCTTCAGTAATACCGTATCCAGCAAAAACAATTCGTGTAAACGTTTTTGTTCCCTCTAATCCTTCTGCATCCAATGAAAAAATATCTTTCGAACTTTCATAGTTCTTTCCATTTACAGTAAGAATTGTTGATGTTAGTTTGCGCTTACGCAAGGGGAATGTCTGCTGCTGAACACCAGTCATAGAGCCTTTTTCCAATCCCAGTGACTCGTAATAATTCTCAATATACGCCGCTGCTTTTTTCTGGCCTGGTTTACTCGTTTCTCTTCCTTCAAACTCGTCTGCCGCTAAAATAAAAAGCTGTTCTTTAAGCTCCTTTACCGTAATGGTGTTCATGTACGTGTCACGCTTATCGTATGCATCTAAAGATGCTTGTCCTATGGCATTAAGACTAATAACGATAAATAATAATCCTATTAATTTTTTCATCTTACAAATCAATTTTTTCTACACGTTTCGCATGTCTACCTCCTTCAAAAGGCGTATTAAAGAACGCACTTACCATAGCCTTCGCAACATCCAATGAAACAAATCTTGCTGGTATAGAAAGAATATTAGCGTCATTATGTTGTCTTGCTAATGTTGCAATTTCTTCTGTCCAGCACAAAGCTGCTCTCACTCCCGCATGCTTATTTGCAGCAATACTCACTCCATTCGCTGAACCACAAAGCAATATTCCACGTGAATCACCTGTTACATTTTCAGCCACCGCATGAGCATAGTCTGCGTAATCACAACTGTCTGCTGATTCACATCCCTTGTCTTCAATTTGAATTGAAGGAAATTCAGTATTCATCCATGCTTTCAAGGTTTCTTTCATTTCGAAACCAGCGTGATCAGACCCTATATAAAGCTTCATAAAATTTTAAATTTGTACAAACTTATTCCTTTCTTTTGTGTTTTGAATAACGTTGTGAATGGAAAAGTGAGACTTTTAACAACTTGCAATTTTTTGTGTGTCTAACTTGTGAATAACTGTTCAAAACAAAATTTTAGATTTCATTTTAAAATGACACTTATACAGAATGAATTCCTATCAAAATTTAGTTCTCACTTTTTTGATTTTGTTATGAACGAAATTCTTCAACATAAAATAAGTTATTACCTACAACAGAATATGAACAAGGTTAAATTTTGATAACTATGTTCATTACGCTTAATGATATTCAAATTCAAAGAATTAAGGTATTTCAAATTGTTAAGAACATGTTACTTCAATGATAATAACGATAAATCCAAAGAAACGAGAAAGAACTTACTGACGGTATTAACAGCCCTATTACTATTACTATTTTCTTTTATAAAGAATATAATTAGATAATAGATGTTGGTGAAAACAAAGTTAAGCTCAAATTGGTTTTGAATTGGAATTCATAACGACCTTTGAAAAATGAAATCAGCCGGAATATTAATCACTTTGCTTGTCGCTTTTCAGTTCTCACTGTTAGCTCAAAAGGAGCTCACGGTGTTTTATTATTCCAACGGAAAAAAAAGCAGTGAAGGATTTTTAGTTGAAGGAAAGCCCGATGGTTATTGGAAGAATTATTACGATACTGGTGTGTTGAAGTCTGAGGGGAATAGAAAGAATTTTCAGTTGGATTCCACGTGGAAGTTTTTTCGTATCGACGGTAGCCTTCAGCAAACGATTGAATACAGAGAAAATTTAAAATTCGGAGAAGAGTGTTACTACGACTCTTTGGGTAGAAAAGAAAGAAGTATTACTTTCAAAAGTGATGTGAAGGAAGGTCCAGCAAGTGAATATTTTCCATCTGGGACCATGCGCACTTCATTCAATTATTCCAATAATTTGATTGAAGGAAAATACTTTGAGTACGCAGAAGATGGAAGAGTTATTACCCGCAGAACATATAAGAACGGCTTAATTTATTCTGAAGAGAAAAT
>JBJOON010000100.1:0-6807 GCA_046051235.1 Bacteroidota bacterium | reverse complement strand
GCGACAATGACTTGGTTGTAAACGTAACGAAGACCAAGCAATTGACGAACATGCGTGCATCTGGAACAGATGCTAAAACTGTAATGGCTCCACCAATTCAATTCACTTTGGAAGAAGCGTTGGAATACATTGGTCCTGATGAGTATGTTGAAGTAACTCCAAAATCAATTCGTATCCGTAAGATTTATTTGAATGAGAACGATCGCAAGCGTTTCGCGAAGCAGTTCACTCAACAATAAAAAATCTCGAGGTTATTAACAATCGGATTGTTTATTAACTATATTTGCTGTTATGGTAGTTGCTGTAACAGAAGGCGTAAAAATTTCAGTTTTTTCTTTGTTTGAAGAAAGAATGTCAGCTGCCCCACAAGGCAGCTTCGTCTTTTCCTACCGCATCTCAATAGAGAATCAGAATGACTTCCCTGTTCAATTACTACGCAGACATTGGTTTATCACAGACTCGAATGGATTAAAGCGCGAAATTGAAGGGCCTGGAGTTGTAGGAGAGCAGCCTGTTATTGCACCTGGAGAGAATTTCTCTTATACATCTGCCTGTGACTTACAATCTCCTTTTGGATTAATGAAGGGATTCTATTCAATGCAAATGAAAGGAGCCTCTTCCCTATTCAAAGCGCAGGTTCCTGAATTTTCCTTAGAAGCAGACTTCATGAAGAACTAATTCAATTAAAAATTAAGAAAGAAAAAGCGGCCATAGCCGCTTTTTCTTTTTGCCAGTTCTTAACAATTAGTTCTTCATTATCTCAATATCTACACGTCGATTTTTCTTTCTGCCCTCAGCAGTTTCGTTGGTTGATACTGGTTTCGTACTACCAAAATACTCAATGCTAATTCTTTCAGGAGATACACCTTGAGTAATAAGATAAGCTTTTATGCTTGCAGCTCTTTTTCTTGATAATACCTGATTGTATTCAGGTGAGCCTGAATTATCAGCGTGACCAGATAATACAACTGATAAAAATTTATTCTCATTTAGTTGAGCAGCTAATTCTCTAAGGACTTTCTTTTGAGTTTCTGGAACATCTGAAGAATTAACTGGATAATCTGATATACTACCAAATGTTGTCAAATCTTTTTCTTCAACAATAGGTTTTACAGGTTCTACAGCCGGTGTTGGTGTAGGCTCAACTACTGGTTCTGGAGTAGGTTCAACTACTGGTTCTGGCGCAGGCTCAACTGTTGGCTCCGGAGTAGATTCCACTACGGTTTCAGTTTTTGTTTCCGACAATACAATGTTTTCAACAATTGGATCAACCCGAAGAACGGCACGCGGTTTAGAACTTTTCAAAGTGTACGATAATCCTAAACTTGCATTCATTAAGTGCCCATTAAACATGGTCTTTGTAATACTTTGAGACCAATTATAATACATCGACTGAAGCGAGTGAGAAACAAATGTATACGCCATGAACGCACTAAGTTTATCGTTCAACTTGTATGTAGGAGCTATTCGTAAGCAAAGATTCCACATGTCGTCACCTTTAGTTACAAAAGTATCATGAGAAACCTTTGACTTTAGCATACTTGCCCCTAAACCTATACCAAATTGCAGGTCTATTTTTTCGTTTTTTTCCTCGTAAGTGTCTTTTTGCTTTAGCTGATTTTTCACACTTGACATCAAATAATAGTTTGCTCTGAAATATTTGACTTTTTGTTCGGAAGTTGCTTCAAAAATATCACGAGCTAATTCGAACCTACCAAAATATACAGGCTTGTGATAACGGTGTTCTAAACCAACAGCCATATGCTTTCCAACAGCCGGATTTAAGTTTTGATTAACTGATTGGGCTCTTCCACTAAAATGATTACCTATTGCGACATCAGCAGAAACGGCAGTCTTTATTTTATTTCCAATTTCAGCATAATCATTCCATCTGCGATCTCCTAGATGATATCTTAGTCCCAAACTTAAATTCATTAATCTACCATTAAAGGCCGAGTTAGTTTGGGGATATTTTAAATCCCAAGACATCGTTTGAAGAGAATTACTTACCAATGAGAGAGTAGAAACAAGAGACAAACTTTCACTTATTTTGTATGAAGGCATAAAACTAAATACTAATGAGTACATATCATCACCATTCAGGAAACGATCATAAAAATTTTCCTTACTCTTAGCATTGTACATCGTAGAAAAACCTAACCCCATGCCAAGTGCTATGTTAAACTTCTTCGTTTCACCCTGCTCTGAATTCAATGCGCCTAAATCAGCAATGACCTGATAAGTAGTTCTAAAATACTTTGTCTTAAATTCAGGCTCCCCATTTTGCTCTGTGAATACATCAAAACCAAGATCAAATCGCCCTGATAGTCTGGAGTTCGGATACTTGTGCATAGCACCCAAATTAAAATGATTTATTCCAGATGACTTAAATTTAGTTTTTGTCTCACTGGTAGAACCTCCGAAATGATTTCCGAAAGAAGCATCAACTGAAGTAATAAAATGCAAATTCTTTTGCGAATCCTTTAACGCTCGTGAATATTTTCTAGTGCTACTAGGTGTGTAACGAATTCCAACATTTAGTGTTCTAAAAGCTCCTTTGAAGGCGGTATTATCAATAGAGCGCGTAAAATCGAATGATTTTGATTGAGACGAGTGATTGATTCTTGTGTAAGAAGCAAACAATTTCAACCCATCAGCTATTTCAAGACTGGGCGCAATTCTGAATGACATATTCAACATGTCATCAGCTTTCTTGATGAAAGGAGAATCTGAAACTGTAATTCCTTTACTGGTCATGGCAGAATAACCAATACCAGCAGCTAAATCTATATCAAAAGCGGACAGAAAAGATTTCTTTTCCAATATTGGTTTGTTTGATTTTCCCCATCCAACAATGTTTTTCAAACTTGCGTTGAGGTAGTAAGTAGCTCTATAATAATTCGTTTCAAATGGAGAAGAGTTTGTATTATTCTTCATTTTGTCAAATGCAACTTCAAGTCGTCCACCAAATTTGTAATTGGTGAAATAATTATTCCATCCAAAAGTATAATTTGATAGGGTTAAAGAATTGACATTGAATCCGCTTTCGATTTGACGCAACCCAAAATGATTGCCTATTCCCAAATCGTATGAAGACTCCAATTTTTTTTGATTCGGTTGTCCAATCATCCCGACTGAGAGAATTAATAAAGAAAATAATAGAGCTAGACGCATAATTCTTAAGAAATGTGTTATTTTGCAAATATATGATAAAAAATTGATTAAGGAAATTAAATCTCTGTGAATGTTTACTATTTAGTAACATTGTTCCGTTAATTTTGCTCAAAACTTGCTGAGTATACTGTGAAAAAAGAATCGAAAATTTTTGTGGCTGGACACAATGGCCTGGTGGGAAGAGCCATGGTGAAGGGATTGAGAACAGCTGGATACAATAATTTGCTGCTTCAATGCAGATCAGAGTTGGATTTACTGAACTCTACCGATGTTGAACGTTTCTTCTTAAATGAAAAACCTGAATACGTGTTTTTAGCAGCCGCCAAAGTTGGAGGTATAGTCGCTAATAATACCTACCGAGCGGATTTCCTTTTTGAAAATCTTGCCATACAGAATAACGTTATTTCAAGCGCCCAAAAGTATGGGGTTACAAAACTATTGTTTCTTGGAAGTACTTGTATTTACCCTAAGGATGCTCCGCAGCCTTTATACGAGAACTCACTTCTTACCAGCGAGTTAGAATATACCAATGAACCATACGCCATTGCAAAAATTGCTGGAATTAAGTTATGCGAGAGCTATAATATTCAGTACGGAACGAATTTTATTTCTGTAATGCCTACCAATTTATATGGCCCAGGAGATAATTTTAATTTTGAAAAATCTCATGTCCTGCCTGCTTTATTAAGGAAAATTCATTTAGCCAAATGCCTTCAAGAAGACGATTTAAATTCTGTTAATGCTGATTTAAATATTCCGGATAATTCTGAAGCTTTGAAATATTTAAATTCCATTGGTGTTGATTATGGAGTGGTAAATATTTGGGGGTCGGGTAAACCAATGCGCGAATTCATGTGGTCTGAAGATATGGCGAATGCTTGCATTCACGTTATGCAAAACGTGAATTTTTTAGATCTTATTCATTCAAAGGAAATTAGAAATACGCATATTAATATCGGTACTGGAGAAGAAATTTCAATTGCAGATTTAGCGGTTCTAATTTCCGAAGTTGTTGGATACAATGGTAAATTCCATTTCGATTCTTCAAAGCCCGATGGGACAATGCGTAAACTAACCGATGTTTCAAAACTTCATTCATTCGGATTTAAGCATGCAGTTTCTCTCCGTGAAGGAATAGAACGCCTATATAAGTGGTATCTTGAAAATTCACTAATAGCCAAACATTAATTGAAAACTATACTTTATATTATCTTTTGGCCAATCAATGCTCTTTGGTTGACACTTCAAGGAGTGTCTTTTTGGAAGGTTCATTGCTATGGATTCCTGTTTGTTTCGAATAAAGGACAATTCAAACTAGGTAAAGACTTCCTGGTCAACTCACACCGATTCGCGAATATTATTGGAAGTGGTTCTTCCTCTTCCATAATGATTGGAAAGAATGCACGATTGACCATTGGAGAAGTTGTAGGTTTTTCAAACTCAACGATCTGTTGTCGAGAAGAAATTTCAATTGGGAATCACACTATTATAGGAGGCAATTGTAAAATATGGGATACCGATTTTCATCCAACTTCAATCAAACAAAGAAGTATTGATATCGACTCAAACGCAAAGACCGCTCCGATTCATATTGGTGAATACGTATTTATTGGAGCCGAAAGTATCATTATGAAAGGCGTTTCGATTGGCGATTTTGCAGTCATTGGTGCAGGCAGCGTTGTTCGCTCAAACATACCAGCAAACGAAGTTTGGGCAGGAAATCCCGCGGTATTCGTTAAAAAATTAAATCACTGATTAATTCATTTTCTTGAAGTTCACACGCTGAAGGAACTGAATATCGAGACTTTGAATTTCTGAAGACGATCCATCTTTGTACTTTCCTCCGAATAATTCCATTAATATCGAATTACCCGATTTTATATAAGTGTCACAAATTGTGAATCCTTCTACCGTAAAACAAGATGTTAGCGAATTGTCATAGGCATAGCAACTTAACATGGTGCCATCCATTTCATCCAAGACGAACAAATTGGATTGATCAGACGGTGGTATCATTTGATAATCCTTCACCAAGATTCCGAATGGTTCATAATAGGTCATTTTCCAAGTAAGCCTGTTGCTTCCTGTTATGTTTGCAATAACAAGATCAACAGGTAATTCTGTTTGAAGTTTCCCTCGACCATACACTTGCATGGTGCCTTCATAAGTTCCAATCCAATTTTGAAGCGACGGACTTTGAGCAAAACAATAATCGCTGCATAGTGCAGCGATTATTGTGAAAAGCGAAAGGACTGTTATTCGAATTTTCAATTTTTTACGATTTGAATGGATTCAATATTTTTTCTGTTTTGACGAAGTACAACCTGGTAGGTTCCATTCGCCCACTTCTCAGAAGGAATGAGAATGCTCTGAAGTTGAGAACCAAATTCATGAGCTGGAATGGCGAAAATAGTTCTTCCAGCAGCGTCTAAGACCAATACTTCAATGGTTTCCGGTTTTGAAAGTTGGAATTGAACTCTTGTAGACTCATGGGTTGGATTAGGGAAAGCTACAGCGTTGAATACATTTAAATCAGTTTCTTCAACGCCAATAACCGCATCTTCATAAACAATGAAATCATCCAAAGCACCCTCTACCAATGACCCACCGTTCAAGTTAACTGTTGGACGAAGACTATCACTGGCAATGAACTGCAATTTCATATTTGCTGTTGGCGTCATGTAATCACTCACGTGAAAAGCATTTCTTCTCCAACGCATATCACTAGTCTTCGTATTTTCAACATATGTCCAATTGACTCCGTTATCATTACTCATTCGAACCTGCCAATAGTCAGCGCCTGGATTTGCTCCACCTGGAGGACTGTTGGTATACCAACGATAGTAGCTAATAATAGGATTAGTGAAACTTGAAAGATCAATTGTTGTAGTTTGCAAAGTAGTTCTTCCAGCATCTACGTCATTCTCTCCAATTCCACCTCCAATACTTCCGTTTCCAGTAAAGAAACAATATTCTCCACCGGGAGTAACTTGATCTCCTGTTTGAACGATTGTGCCCGGCGCCACATCCACTGTAGCGCTGGGAATCGGAATTTCTAACAACCAAATACCTGTAGTTGCATTGTCACCGGTCACACCTGTTTGCCAACTGCCCCAATCTTCATTGTTGTCACAATCATGTCTTCCAACCTCGTTTACTCCAACAAGTAAAATATGCGGAAGAGTTGGAAAAAGTGTTTGATGAGCTCCAACTGGATTAACAGTTCCAACTGAACCGTTAACATCGTTTGCAGTGAAGTAGTATTTTAGAATTGTACCTGGATTAAAACCATCAAAGGTAGTTTCATAAGATCCCGACACATCTGTCATTGCGACAGTTTGCCACGCTGCATTGTTTACTTGGTAGTGGCAATTCACATCAGACAAGTACTGCGTGTATGGAAAAAATAAATCTAAATCTGCTGTCAATGTTATGGGTACAATCGGAGTTGCGAAAGCCTGTGGGGTGTGATTCAAAACAGCCGGAGAGATAAGTGTTATTCCATGCAGATAGAATCCTTGAACTATTGCAATACCATTTGGTGTTCCGTTAGTAATATCTCCATCTGTATCATCAGCCAACAAAACATCTAATAAGATATCTGTAAAAGCCTCTCCTTCGTTTCCATCAGCA